>JBCCEX010000044.1:0-10131 GCA_039030035.1 Myxococcota bacterium | reverse complement strand
TCAAGATTTGCCTGATGTATTGAAACGGCAGCTGCATCGGCTGTGGCGTTTTACATTGATGTTGGGGTTGCCGTTTGCCAATACGTTTATGTTGCTGAGCACACACTATAACGATATGTGGCAAAACTACTCGTTGGTGGGGGTGGTTTTGTTGCTGGTGATTGCACCTGGTAAGAAGGTGCGGCTGTATGCGCGGGGGATGGGGTGTGCTTTGTTGCTGTACGCCTGGTTTCATGGGTTTGGTGCTACATGGGAGGTGATGCAGGCGGTACCGCCGCATGTGTTGTTGAGCCATGGTGTGTTGTTGTTTGGGGTGCGGCGTCTTTTGCATGTGCGTTTGGCTAGCTATCGGCAGATGATTTCGTTGCTGCGTCGCTCTTGTGCTGGTGCTTTTCATGAACCGGTAACACGTATTGGTGGTTTGGGTATTCGGTGCGAAACAGTGATGCAGATGTTTCCGGTTTTGGTCGATGCTTACGAAAAGGCAAAGCAGGCAGGCATTTCGGTAGGCAAACTAGAGTCGGTGCATTTGCAAACAATGAAGCAGCAGGTGCCGAAGTTGGTGAAAAATTTAGCGGCTGCAGTGGTGCTCATGCGTACACTCATTGGCAACATGCGCGGCAAGCCGGTGCGGTTGCATGTGCAGGCATACAACATGGCCAAGAGTGTGCGAGAGGTTTTGGGTGAGTATCCGTTTCAGTGGGATGAGCGCGATAAGGTGCATGTAGCGGTTGAGAAGGATTTTGTAGCTAACATAGATCTGCCTACATTTAAGCAGGTGTTTTTTAACATAGCTAGCAACTCTGTTTATATGATGCGTGAAATGGGCAAGGGTGAGATTTCTATTGTGGTCACACAAAGTGCAGATGGTCGGTGGGGTGAGCTGCGCTTTACAGATACGGCAAAAGGGATTGCCAGTGCTGACATGCCTTACGTTTTGGATGAGTTTTTTAGCAAGCGGCAAGGGGGTAGTGGGCTGGGGTTGCCCTACTGTGCCAAGGCGATGCATGCGCAGGGTGGCTCGCTGCGGGTTGTTGCCAAAGAGGGTGAATATACGACAGTTATTTTGCGGTTTCCGATTACACGCTAGAGTGAGGTTTCTTTACTGTTATTGGCCTGCTCATTGTTTGTGGTATAAGTCTCATGCGGTCGTACTTAAAAGAGTGCAAGCATTATTTGGCTAAACTTTGAGCTTGAGTAGTCTGTCTCAAACACATGTTTTTAACTTGGCAACCTTGACATTAACATGATTTACAGGTGCAATAGATTGCAGAATAGAGACATAGTTTAGTAAGAGTCTTTTCTTGCCAAGCTCCGTTTATCCGGGTCTCACAACAACAGGAGGTTTTTAGATGGATCAGTTGGATCTTGCTATTGTAGGTATTTACATGATTGCTACGCTTGCCGTGGGGATTTATTTTGGGCGTAAGACAGATAGCTTTAAGGATTTTGCCATCGGGAATCGGGAGATTGGTACAACAGCTTTAGTTGCCACAATGTTTGCGACTGTAATTGGTGGTGGATCTACTATTGGTCTTAGTGAAAAAGTGTTCAAATTTGGAACGGTTTTTATATTTATTTTTTTCGGTAGAGTTGTCTGCAAATTAATAGAGAGTTGGTTTATATTTAATAAAATGGATAAATGCATAAAAAACTCAATATCTTCCGGGGGTATAATGGGTTATTTTTATGGTAAAAAAGGAAGGGTTATATCTGGAATTGCAGCAGTCTTTTTGTGTGTTGGATATGTTGGAACTCAAGCTATAGTCATTGGGTACCTGCTTGAACATTTTTTGGGCATGAACCCAACACATGGAGTTATTTTGGGAAGCGGCCTTGTCGTTATATATTCATCTTTTGGTGGAATCCGAGCCGTGACAGCGACAGATTCTCTTCAGTTTGTCGTTTTAATAGTGGCTATCCCCCTGCTGGCCTACTTAGGTTTAAAGCAGGTTGGTGGGTATGCGGCAATTCAAGCAGCCATGCCTGAAAATCACCTTAACTTCATTCCAACTGGAGAAAAAGCCAGTGAGTATATTTCTATTTTTCTTCTCTACTCTTTTCCGCTAATGGTTCCTTTTGAGTTGCAGAGATTATTAATGGCTAAAAATGTAAAACAAGGGGTTTATGCCTGGCAAACAACAGCATGGCTTAGTATGCTTTTTTATGCGGTAGTTGGTCTAATTGGTTTAATAGCCTTTACGATGAATTCTAAGCTGAATCCAGGAGTGGCAATGCCATGGCTGATTCAACAAATTACATCACCTGGATTACAGGGTCTCCTAACAGTTGGCCTGTTGGCTGTTGTTATGTCTACCGCTGATTCGCTTTTGCACTCAGGTATTGTTTCATTTGTACAAGATGTTGTAGCACCACTATGTAAGCAACCAATGAAATCTAAAACAGAGTTGCGTATTGCACAAATATCGGGCATACTTTTTGGTTTTGCTGCTGTTGGAGTGGCTTTACGGTTTGGTGATGTTCTTGCAATTGGTCTGTCGTTCTTAAATTTTTGGTCCGTTGTTGTGCCTATTCCTCTGATAGCTGCCATTTACAACTTCCGTGCCAGTGAAGGTACATTTGTTAAAGCCTCTGTAATTAGTGTTTTAGCGACTACCTGGTGGAACATCTGGGGAGCGCAGTTAACAGGCATCAGCAGCTTCGTACCAGGCCTGCTATGCAGTTTCTGCAGCTTCTTCGGTTTACGTATGCTCGACCCACCCCACCTGCGAGCGCCGATCGACAAAAATGCTCAGGGTGAAGTGCAGGTAGAATCTTCACAATCTCCCACGGTGCTGGGCGCTGTTATATCAGCGCGGCGCTCTATGAATTATCTGATGTTTGGTGTGGTCATGTTGTTCATGCACATTATTCCGAGCTTTTTTCCGCAGACATGGCAACAAATGCCGGGTCCATGGGATGCCGTGTTGAGTTTGAGCATTGGGGTATGCTGTTGCCTGTTTCTGTTTCATCAAGATCTGCCCAATGTATTGAAACGGCAGCTGCATCGGCTGTGGCGTTTTACATTGATGTTGGGGTTGCCATTTGCCAATACATTTATGTTGCTGAGCACACATTATAACGATATGTGGCAAAACTACTCGTTGGTGGGGGTGGTGTTGTTGCTGGTGATTGCACCTGGTAAGAAGGTGCGGCTTTATGCGCGGGGCATGGGGTGTGCTTTGTTATTGTACGCCTGGTTGCATGGATTGGGTGCTACATGGAAAGTGATGCAGGCAGTACCACCGCATGTGGTGTTAAGCCATGGTGTGTTGCTGTTTGGGGTGCGGCGTCTTTTGCATGTGCGTTTGGCTAGCTATCGGCAGATGATTTCGTTGCTGCGTCGCTCTTGTGCTGGTGCTTTTCATGAACCGATAACACGTATTGGTGGTTTGGGTATTCGGTGTGAAACAGTGATGCGGATGTTTCCGGTTTTGATTGATGCTTACAACAAGGCAAAGCAGGCAGGCATTTCGGTAGGAGAACTAGAGTCGGTGCATTTGCAAACAATGAAGCAGCAGGTGCCGAAGTTGGTGAAAAATTTAGCAGCTGCAGTGGTGCTCATGCGTACCCTCATTGGCAACATGCGCGGCAAGCCGGTGCGGTTGCATGTGCGGGCATACAACATGGCCGAGAGTGTGCGAGAGGTTTTAGATGAGTATCCGTTTCAGTGGGATGAGCGCAAAAAGGTGCATATAACAGTTGACAAAGATTTTGTAGCCAACATGGATCTGTCTACATTTAAGCAGGTGTTTTTTAACATAGCTAGCAACTCTGTTTATATGATGCGTGAAATGGGCAGGGGTGAGATTTCTGTTGTGGTCACACAAAGTACGGATGGTCGGTGGGGTGAGCTGCGCTTTAAAGATACGGCAAAAGGGATTGCCAATGCCGACATGCCCTATGTTTTAGACGAGTTTTTTAGCAAACGGCAAGGGGGTAGTGGGCTGGGGTTGCCTTACTGTGCCAGGGCGATGCATGCGCATGGTGGCTCGCTGCGGGTTGTTGCTAAAGAGGGCGGGCATACGACAGTTATTTTGCGGTTTCCGATTACACGCTAGAAGCGGGTATGCGTGATAACGCAATTTGCTTGACAAGTGTTTAAAAAAAGGGTTTAATCCTTCTTAAGGAAATAATCAAGGCAATTTGACTGTTTGTTAAAAAGGTACTGAACGAGAGAGGATATAAAGGAGGAGACAATGGCGATGTACAATAATATCTGCTTACCATGCTGCAGCCACCCTATTTCTGTTAATTTGGTGGATGACGATTCTGATTTTTTGACAGATCTGTCTACCTGTTTTAGCTTGGATTTTTTTCGTTACGAAACCAGTAAGAGCCCCAAGAAACTGCTGGCGCATCTCAACAAACAGTATGCAGGTAGCCCGCTTGTCGAGCGCGTTTTGCAGGAGTTGCCAGTGGGTGCTCGTGGTGATAAGCGCATTGAGGTAGAGGGCTCAACAATTTATCATGAGGTCAAACAGTTGCAGCGCTTTGAGCGGGTAGGCATTGTTATTGTAGATGTGCAGATGCCCGAAATGGATGGTGTTGATTTTTGCAAGAAGCTAGAGAGTCCCTATATTCAGAAAATTTTGTTGACAGGAACATTATCGGAAACCGATGCAATTAAGGCATTGAACGAAGGTGTGGTGCATCAGGTGCTTTACAAAGAACCTACCAACATGCGCGCTGCTGTACAAGAGGCTCTGTTGCGGGCTCGTTGGTGTTATTTTGCAGCTTTGACAAGGGGGCTTTATGGCGCTAACTCTCCATACAACATCAACAGTGCTCCTCAAGACCTTTTGTGCGAGAAGCTGCTGTTGCAAGAGATGCAGCGCTGCGATGCTGTTGAACATTATTTGTGCGATCCGAGAGGTACCTTCTTGCTTGTAGATGCCCAGGGTAATAGTCATGCTCTTTTTGTACGCACTGCCCAGCAGCTGCAAGAGAGCCTGAAAACACCGCAAGCGCAATCGGCCAACCCACAGTTACTTGCGCAGCTGCAGGCCAGCGAGCAGATGCTTTGCTACTTTCACCCCGCGCAAACACGTTTGCCCGAAGGTGATCAATGGGAGCAGTATGCCCATGCAGCATCTGTGTTTCAGGGAGAGCAGCCGCTGTTTTATGCCTGTGTGCCCAATGCAATTGCTGTTGCTGGTTTGGCGCCTTTTTGCCAATATGAGCAACCGCAAGATGCAATGGGCAAAGCGGGGCAGCGCCTGTTTGTCAATCGGGTTACTGACCAGTAGTCACCAAAAAGATCTGCTTGGTCAGCTGCTGCAGCTTACCCATCACACGCGCCACATTTGCATGGGTGGCTCGCCCATCTGCCTGCAACCAAATACGCTCTCGCTGCGCAGGCGCTAGAGCCTGCAGCCGCTGCACCAACACATCTAGCGGCAACTGCTCACCCTGCCACAGCACAGCCCCCTTTTGTGTAAGCGCAACAACAGGATCTTGCGACTGCGTTTGTGCCTGCTTACCCTGCACCTCTGGCAGCTGCACATCAAGCAGCATATGCTGCGCCATACCCGCAGTCAGCATAAAGAAAAAAAGCAGGTTAAACAGCACGTCAACAAAAGCGGTAAGGTCTAGGTTGCTGTTGTCATAAGAATCAAACCGTGCCGACCAGCTGTGCCAATGCATAGCACCATATTAACACAGCCGTAAAGCTGCTCATCAATACATGAAAATGCTCAGAATGCAAAGAAGCTAGGCACAACCAACGCAGGTTTGTACACAACAAATCCTTGCTAGCATCGATCTCATGATGGCAAAACAGATGCAACACAATCGCTTGAGTCGATTGCCATTCACGACAAGACACGCCGGCCAAATTTACCTAAACCAATTTTAATGCGTCAGCCCTGGGCGAATCGGTGTTTCCATGATTTGCCGTCGATGGTGCTATGCAACTCATATTGCAGGAGATAAAAATGTCTAACACCCCAGCCGCTTATGCTATGCTACGGGCAGGGGGATTTGATGTCGTTGCCGCTGTTGCCGATTGGCTTGTCTGAATTTGCCGACCTGCGAAAGGGGGGGTTTGTCTATGTTGACAAAACGCAGCAGATCCATGAGCTGCTGTGTGTTGGCAAGCGCCCCTATTTTTTTTCGCGCCCTAGGCGATTTGGCAAGTCGTTGCTGATCTCCACACTGCAAGAGCTGTTTGCCGCAAAGCAGGAGCTGTTTAACGGGTTATGGATTGGGCAACAACAGCGTTGGGACTGGTCGCAACGGCATCCGGTTATTCGCTTAGACATGAGCCTCGTGGCCAGCGAAACGCCGCAAGAGCTCAAAAAGGGTCTCAAGGAGGCACTTGAGTACCATGCACGCTGCTATGATGTGCAGTTAAACCTCAAGCAAACTCTGGCCACCTGCTTTCGCGAGCTGATTGAACAGCTGCATCACAAGCATGGCGAGGTGGTCGTACTGATCGACGAATACGACAAACCGCTTGTGGATCACCTGGGCGGCAGAAACAGAGCGCAACGCGAACAGGAGCTTGACATCGCTTATGCCAACCGCCAGGTGTTGAAGAATTTTTATACCGTTCTCAAAGCACAAGGCGCCCACCTGCGGCTGGTGTTTATCACCGGTGTAAGCAAGTTTGCCAAGACCTCTATTTTTTCTGACCTCAACAATTTAACAGACCTCACGTTGTCACGCAGCTGCGCCACGCTCACCGGCTATACGCAGCAAGAGCTACAAACCTATTTTGCGCCGCGCCTGCAACAGATGGCCGACGAGCGCCGGCAGACGCTGCAGCAGCTGCTTGACGACATCAAAAAGTGGTACGACGGCTTTCGCTTTTGCAGCGCCGATGTGCGCCTTTACAATCCGTTTTCCACTTTGCTGCTGCTGGAGCAAAGGGAGTTTCGGGCCTACTGGTTTCAAACCGGCACACCGACGTTTCTCACCCACCTCATCAAACGTGTCGACGATCTGCAGCCCAACGAACTAGCTGCAACAACGGTGTCGGAGTCTGCCTTTGAAAACTATGAGCTCGACCAGCTGCACAAAAACCTAATTCCCCTTATGGTACAAACCGGCTACCTCACCATCACCAACTACAACGCGGCACAAGACTGCTACACAGTCGATTACCCCAACCACGAGGTACGCAAGGGGTTTTTAGAAAGCCTGCTACAAGACTATGCTCACCTCAGCAAAGGCAAGGCTATCACCGATCTAGACCGCCTCATCCATGCCCTGGCACAAAACGATCTGGAGGCATTTTTTGTCGCTCTGCGTCGGGTGTTGGCAGGGATCCCCTACACACTTCATATTGCTTTAGAGCGCTACTATCAAACCCTGTTTTATCTGATTCATCAACTACTTGGCTACAGCGTGCACACAGAGGTGCAAACCAACACAGGGCGCATCGATGCGGTCATCGACCTCAGGCAACACACCTATGTATTTGAGTTTAAGCTAGAAACCGGCACACCTTCACAGCAGCTAACCGACGACCCAGCTGCATGGGCTCAACTCAACAGCCCCCCCCACCAAGATAAACGTGCAGCCCAATTGGCTCAAAGCCACACCAAGCTAGCACAGGCGGCACTGCAGCAAATTCGCAATAAGCAGTACCACGCCAAATATCTAGGCAAAGGAAAACCGGTCACGCTGGTGGGGTCTGTATTTACTGTGAATGACCCTCTCGGTCAGCCTGTGCGCCAAGCCACAGCCTGGATCAGTGAACAGATACAACCCAAGTGAGCTGGCCCAATTCATCGGGTAAAATGAAAAGCTGCAACCCAGCCAAAGGCTCATTCTTGCACTTAGCGACCTATTATGACACCATATTTTAGTTATCAAAAACAAACTGCAGTGTTGTATGTTGAAAGAACCAATTTTATCGACCACCACAGAAAATATTCTCAACCCCCAGCAGCAGCAGGCTGTGCTGTCGTGCGACACGCCTGTTTGTGTCTTGGCGGCAGCAGGCACAGGCAAAACGCGCACGGTGGTCTACCGCATTCACCATCTCATTCATCATCACAAGGTTGCTCCCAACACCATTTTAGGTGTGACCTTCACCAATAAGGCTGCTCGTGAGATGCGTGAACGTGTTGAACAGATGCTGCCAGGAGTTGCCCGCCAGCTGTGGCTAGGCACATTTCACTCCATTGCTGCACGCGCGTTGCGGCGCTGGGGTGATGTGATCGGCATCGCCCCCACATTTCTCATTTATGACGAAGACGACAGCAAGCGGCTGATGCGGCAGATCAGCCATGAGATGTTTGGTATGTCGCTGGATGCATTCAAGGCCTGTATGAAGCAGATTGGCCGATGGCGCAACCAGGGCCAACAGCCACAACAGGTTGAGCTGCAGCAAGATTGGAATGAGGTGCAACAGCGGGCCTTGGCGATCTATCAAGCCTACGGTCAAAACCTAGCGCACATTGGTGCGCTGGACTTTAACGGCCTGCTTGAAGCCTGGCAACAGCTGCTACAGCATAACGCAGGCAGACAGCATATTGGCGGCTGCATTCAACATCTGCTGGTAGATGAGTACCAAGATACCAACCAAACGCAGGCCAATATTGTGATGAGCTTAGGCCCGCTCATGCAAACCATAGCGGTTGTTGGCGATGACGATCAGTCGATTTACAGCTTTCGCGGTGCGCTATCAGACAGCATGCAGCAGTTTTTAGACCAAATGCCCAACGCCAAGCTGATTAAGCTGCAGACCAACTACCGCTCCGTCGACAATATTTTGCAGGCAGCAAACAGTGTGATTGCCCGTAACGATCACCGCATTAATAAAACGCTCAAAGGGGTATGCGGCGCCGGCGAAAAGGTTGAAATTGTCACCGCACTAGACGATAGACATGAGGCACAAGAGGTGGTGCGACGCATTGAGCAGTTTGTGCACCAGGGCCACGCCCTCAACGATATGGCTGTGCTGCTGCGCACCAACATGCTGTCACGACCCTTTGAGGAGGCTTTTTACCGCGCCCAAATCCCCTACAAATTGGTAGGCGGCACACGGTTTTATGAACGCAAAGAGATCAAAGATATTCTTGCCACACTGCGCGCAGCTCTCAACCTCAACAGCGAGATAGATTTTTTGCGCGCTCTATCGGCTGTTCCCAGAGGGATTGGCACAAAAACAGTGCAAAAAGTCCAATCGTATGCACGCGAGCATAACATTGCGCTCACACAGCTAATTATGAACAAAGCAGCGCTAGCAAACTGCGGTGTATCGGCCAAAGCTACCGCAAATCTCTTTGATTTTACGCAGCAGCTCGCACAGCTAGGTCAACAAGCAGCACAAGATTCACAAACAGCTACTGCCAACATCGATGCGCATGATGCGATTGTACGAGCCATTGAGATCAGCGGCATTGCCACACGGCTGCAGCAAGATGAGCGAGAAGAGAATATCGACAAAATGGAGAATATCGATCAGCTGCTGGCCGCCGCCAAACAGTATGTCAAATATGCTCCCGAAACCTCGCAATCTGCAGATGCACAGGGTTTTTTAGAGACAGCAGCTTTGCTATCTAGCGGCGAAGAGGTTGGCAATAGCAGCAGTATCGGTTCACTGTGGCTGATGACCCTGCATGCTGCCAAAGGATTGGAATTTCCTGTTGTGTTTATGCCAGCGATGGAGGAGTTTGTTTTGCCGCATAGCCACGCCATCACACAAGGCAACCACTCGCCCGCACTGCAAGAGGAGAGGCGATTGACCTATGTAGGAATCACGCGAGCCAAACGCCACCTGACTCTCATGCATGCCCGCAGACGTTTTGTACACGGCAGCGCGCAAAGCCGCTTTCCTAGCCGTTTTTTGCGTGACATTCCGTCGCAGCATCTGCGAGGAGATGTGCCCTCCTACAGCAACACGCAGTTTGCACAGCTGTTGTCAAATCCGTCTACAACCGATGATGAACACATAGCGCAGCAGCCCTTTGCACCGGGCTGTCGTGTGTGGCACAACGCCTTTGGCGAAGGCACGGTGTTAGCAGCAGCTAGTCAAATTGGGTCTGATATGTGCATGCATGTTCGATTTGATCTCGACGGCAAAAAGCGAACTGTGATGGCCTCTTATCTCAAACCGATGTAACAAAACTGCTATACGGCACCAAAAGGGAATACAGACCGCTGCTTTGTCTGTTTTTG
>JBCCEX010000043.1:0-10157 GCA_039030035.1 Myxococcota bacterium | reverse complement strand
CTGCATGCCACGTAACCGTGTGGCAAAAAACCGTACCTCTACGAATAGAGTAAGCACCTGAAGATGCCTTTCTATGCTTTTTTTAATGCGTCGGCCCTGCCTCAACACCCCGCTGGTTCATGATTTTTATCTCCTCGCTGACACAAACAACACAAGGAGCAAAACTTTTCATATCAAACAAGTCGCGTGCAACATTGGCCGCGGCTACGCAAGAAAAGAACACTACACACGGTTATGCTGCATCTCAAGATACTCCGTTGCCTATGTATCTCGTGCAAAAAAGAGTTTAAATGATTGCCCTTCGTGTTAGATCTTCCACACGCACGAGTTGACACAGATTGCTTTGCGTGTTGCGATGGGTATATCACTCATCAGGTCACAAAAAAGATTAACAAAAACAGGGGGATAATGATGATTAAAAATGTCACGGGTGCAGCAATATGTTTTGCTCTTTTGTTGTTGGTAAATAGCGGCGCAGCGGTTGCCATGCAGCAGGCCGAAAAGATACTCAGTGAGTTGATTAACAATATCGATGAACATCGTACAAGAGTGGAGGATCAGAAGAATCAAAGAGATCAAGATCGACGCACGCTTGTTCCTCCACTGGTCTATAAAACTGTATTTGATCATACCTATGGTGAAGAGGTCTGGATACCGACTCGGCTGGTTCCAGATGTTTACGCAATCAAAACATACTTTCAGCTCGATCCAGATGATGTGCCCTCTATTGAGCAGTTGGTTCATGAACTGCAACTATTGCAGCGACTGAAACCGCCGAAAATTTGGCGTGGGGCAAAGCAAAAGCAAGATGAAGATTACGAAAGTCTCGATGAAAATGCCAAGGTCCTTTTTCTGCTGCAAAAGGCGCAGAGGCAGCCGTTAGATATCGGCAATGGGTTGGATATTTTTGACATTGCCGAGCAGATTGTTCCCGGCAGTGAATTAGATAAAGAAGAGATAAAGAATAAGATAGGTATATTGCGAAAAATCACTTTCTCTGTATGTGATAGATACCGCTTGTTAAACAGAGAAATTAATGAGCTTTTAGTAGCGGGTTATATTGATAAGATAGGAGCGGTTTGCGATTTTGACCGTGCAACGCAAGAGGATAATCGGATTGAATTGATGCGTGCCACACTAAACTGGAATTTAACGAAACAGCTTAAACAGCATCAGCTGGATGATTTGTCGGCAGACTTAATTAGACTGATAAAGCAGGTTGCAATGAAGGCTTTTGTTAAAGAGATGAAAGATCTAGTTATAAAACTATTAGCAGAAAAAACTTATGATTCTAGTGGCAAATTCAATGCTAAAAGAGATGAACTTATTAAAAACGAGTTAATCGAAATAGATAGGAAGCTTCTGATGACTTATACAGTAAGTTCGATGCTGATTAAAAAAAGTCTCGATCCAATAATGATTGGAGGCGTATTGGATATTATGGATGATATTGATCAAGATTCGGCTGGCTACTGGCGGTAAAAAGTAACAATGCTTGAGCAGGGTAATTATGAAAATAAATACTGCAAAAATTACTGTGTTGCCGGTGGTGATATTCATGAATTCTCTAAGTGTATGGGCAATGCAGCCAAGCACCTATAGTGTTGATGAAGTGGTGGAATTGCTGATCGAGGAGGAGGAGAAAGAGAGCGACGAGGAGGAAAAAGAGCAAGACGAAACTGCAGAAGAGAGGCAAGAAGATCATGAGCAAGAGCACGATGAAAAAAGTGA
This sequence comes from Myxococcota bacterium, assembly GCA_039030035.1. Classification (GTDB taxonomy): domain Bacteria; phylum Myxococcota; class UBA727; order UBA727; family JABDBI01; genus JBCCEX01. The sequence goes on along the minus strand of JBCCEX010000043.1, from coordinate 8,426 downwards.
TGAGGAGAACTTGCGGGACCGGTATTTAGCGAATCTAGATACCGCGAAGAGGCTCGTGCGCAAGGTATTGCCCTCCTCTTGTTGTGGCTGTGCCTGCTGCATCATGACCTCTGTGCTATTCATTCTCACCTTCATCGACGAAATCTTCCCGCAGACGACAAAGGAGGAGCTTATGCAAATGTTGCTGTCGGACAACAATAACCAGATAGGGTACGGTGACCCGCCTCCCTAATCACACATGGCATGGGTATGAGCATAAAAATCATGAAAATGGTCGTTATCTTACTGGCAGCTGTGTCGGGTTCTTTAAATGCCTGGGCAGTGCAGCTAGATGACAACAACACTTGCTCTTTTTGACGAGCTGTTTTGGGATAATTGATGCCAATTCTCCAAAAAAAATCCATTGTTATTCCTATACGACTACAAAAAAGCAGTAGAAGAGGGGTTTAACCCTTCGTAGGGCAATATGATTTGTTGGACTTGTTAACTTGTTTGGTGAAATTGATATGAGTGCAAGCATAACACCCAGTATCGGGTGGAGCTGTGCTAGCATTTAAGTAAAAGGATGATGGCTCTGTCATCAGAGATGTGTTGGAGGAAGGAACAAAGGGGATAGTGGCATGCATGTATGTTGCAAATCCGGATAACAGCAAGCGTTGATGAGATTGACAAAAAGCAGTTTGACAAAGAGAGGACTTTTTCGGTATATTCCTCCGCTCTCTTCTGTGTTTTTAGCAATTTCAGGTGTTGGTTTTTATACGACTTTTGTGTCTCTTTATTTTGCGAATTTAAATTATAACAATATTGTTATTGGTGTTGTTCAAACATCCTATTTTTTTGGTTTGTTACTGGGAGCCTATAAGTGCGAGCAGTTTGTGCGGCGCATTGGTCATATTCAAGTGTTGGCAGCCTCTGGCGGCCTACTGGCTGCTACAACGTTGATGCAAGCTTTAACAGTAAATCTGCTTTTGTGGGTTGTAACGCGTGTTTTATCGGGCATGGCAACGGCAGCTTTTTATGTTGTGATTGAGTGTTGGATGCTTGATCATGCGCATAATAAACATCGAGGAAGATTGTTGTCTATGTATATGATTTCTCTTAGTTGTGGCTATGCATTTGGGCAGCTGTTATTGCATCGTATTTATGATCTCAACAATGGTCATGCTTTTATTTTTGCTAGCTTGTTGTATGCTCTTAGTGTGTTGCCTATCGCCCTGTCGACGCGAAAATTGACCACGCCTACCTCAAAGCACCAAATCTGTTTTCTCTCTTTGGCCAAAGCGGCACCATTTGGCACGATGGGATCTCTGGTGTCGGGTTTTAGTATAAGTGCGCTGTATAGCTTTCTTGCATTGGTACCCACTGCATCTGGTGCACATGGTGAGAATTTTGTGGGTTGCATGATGATAGGTGGTCTTGTTGCGCAGTGGCCTATTGGCAAATGTTCTGATCTGTTTGATCGCCGTAAGGTTTTGTTGGCCTTGTGCCTGTCAACACTTGTTTTATATGTGATTTTTGTGTGGAACAGTGGCCATTCTGAACCGTTTCTTTATCTGCTAACCTTTTGCATTGGTGCCAGCGTTCTTACTCTCTATCCACTTAGCGTGGCGCAGGTTATCGATCGCTTACAGAGCCAACACCTGGCCTCTGCCACGGGCTGTATGCTGTTGATTTATAGTGTGGGCTGCACCGTGGGGCCACTGCTGGCATCTATGATGATTCAGATGACAACAGACGGTTCTGGGCTGTTTTTATACCTGCTCATTGTGATGGGCTTTGCCTGTGTGGTGGGCATTAGCAGCATGCTCAACAAACCTTCTATTCCACAACAGCAGCAGGAGGATTTTGTCTCTCTGCCCAGAACAACGTCGTTGGTGTATGGACTCGACCCTCGTGTAGAGGCAAGCGAAACGGATAGCCAGGCATCTGTTTGACATGCTTGCGCATGAGGGTTGGTTCAATGTGCTGTTTTTTTAGTCAAGTAGGTGAAGTCGACGGCCGATTTGCAGAAAGTTTCCTGAATAAGAAAAAGAGATGAAAAAACAGCAACACATGCGACAGCTCCTAAAAAAATAAATACAGCAGTGTAGCTTTGCACTGTGTAGGCGCTATCCGATTTGCAGCAATCCACAATCCAGCCGATTACGGGAGCATTTACAGAAGCAACCAGCGCGATCATGGTGTTGTTAAAAGCAAGACCTAAGGCAAGATGCGCTTTTTTGAACTGCTCTGCCATCACGGCAAATCCTAAGCTTTGCCCACCTGCAGCAAAGCCCAGCAGAAAAAATGCGGCAACGACATAGTAGCGGCTGGTGGCTACAAAGAGGGTTGCAACCGCCACTGCACAGCAAATGGCAGCAAATATAAGGGCCTGTTTGCGGCGTTGGAAAAAATCGGAGAAAAATCCCAATAGGGGGCATCCAATGGCATAGCCAACCCAAGACAGAGTGATGCTATAAGAGGCAAGGTGACTGTCGTGCCCCCTAAAGGCTATCAGCTCACGCCCCTCGTTTTCTGACAGATACTCAACCGAAAAGTACACCGATGCACAAAACACAGCGATGGCCCAGGGTTGCAAACGCAAGAAGATGTATTTTATTGCATATTTTATGGTGCCGGGCCTTTTGAGTACAACATAGCTTCCTTGCCGAGATGGGTTGCCTTCTACAAAAAGAAGAATGAGCAAAGCAATGCAGATACCACACCAGGCAAGCACAGCAAAAACAGTGCGCCAGTGTATGGAGCTGTTGTGCAGTATGGTTTCCAACGGAGCTGCTGTAAACATGGGGCCTAGTGTGCCAAGCAGTTGCGACAGGCCAATGTATAAGCCGCTATAACGATTGGGCATCCAATCGTAGACAACCATCAACAGGCAGATAAAGCCAAAAGAGCCGCCCAGACCCATCAAAATTCGAAACAGGCACAGCCAAAAAAAGTGGGTGGAAGCCGCAAAACCTGCAACAGCGCACCAGCAGATCATTGCCGCTGCAAACATGGACTTTTTTAATCCGTGGTGCTGTACAATAAAACCTACCGGCAGTTGCATGGTGCCGTAAATAGCAAGAAACAGGGTTGTGCTGAGCAAAGAAAATTGCAACGACGACAACTCTAGATCAGCCATCATAGGCTGTTTAAATGTACCGATGATCGTGCGCAGCAAAAATTCATACAAAAAGAAAAGCACACAGATCAGCCATATGCAGGTGCCTCGCCATGTGACTGAAACATCTTGCGCCATTGTTAGCTCATGTAGCTATCAGGCTGCTTTTTGTCCCACTGCTCAAGCACATTTTCAGCTCTGTCGTAGTCTAAAAACGAGGCTACTTTAAAAATAGGCAGCCCCTCATGAATCAGTGGAGTGGTGTTGATGCCCACAACAATTCCCTCTTGCGGTGCTCTTACATTTTCTGAAAAATCTGTGCCAAAGGGATCGGCAATCTTGCCAATCACCTCTCCTTGTTTGATCATCTGCCCCAGTGTCACACTGGTGTGTAAAATGCCGCCTTTGTGGGCAGCAATCCAATCTTCATCTTGTGAAAAAATCGGGTTAATTTCTGCTGCAGGAGATTTCGGTAAAATATCGATTGCTCGCATGACATTGGCAACCCCTTTTACTCCCAGAGCAATTGCGTTTTCATCAAAGCGCATCGCCTCTCCTGCTTGGTAAACCAAGAGAGGAATTTGCAATTCCTCTGTCGTTTGTCGCAAGCAGTTGCCAGCAAGAGGCACATTGGTAATCACAGGTGACTGAAATGCCTTAGCCAGCTGTTTGGCCTGCAGATTATCAAAATTGCAGTAGACTTGGGGCAAAATATTGTGGTTGAGTGCACCCGTTTGCAGCTCAATGCAGTAGTCGGCTTTTTTGAGGATCTCATGCGTGAACAAATAGGCCAAGCGTTCGCCAAACGTACCCTGCTGTGCTCCAGGAAAACAGTCGGCCAAGCGGTTGCCCGACGGCAGCATAGCAGGGTAGTGCACCAAGCCATAAACATTGACAACAGGAATAGCGATGATAGTTCCTTTGATGTGGCTATTTTGTGCCAAATCAACAACACGATTGGCTATTTCTAGCCCATTGAGCTCACTGCCTTGCAGCACAGAAAAAAGAACCAGGCAAGGACCCTGCTGTTTGCCGTGGATGATCTTAATGGGCATGTATAAAGGCGAGCAAGAAAACTGCTCGGGTAGCGGCATGGCTAAATTAGCAGTCTCTCCAGGGTGTATGACAGCGTCGCAGATGGTTAGCTTGTTGTTGTTCATCCGGTTTCTATGTTAACAAATATTACAACGCACCCCAACAGCAGCATGATGATGATGAAGCTGGAGCAGCCTGCATACTCAGCCTTGGGATAAGTTATTTATCTTTTTCCTTTTGAGGATCGACAAATTGCTTGTAACATGTGACCAAAACGCATGTTTTGTGAACTTGCATACCCTGCAAAGGCTTATGAGAATGTAACATGACACACGCTGCCACAACTACAACCGGTGTGATGATACAAAATGTGAGCCGTTGGTTTGCGCAGCATGCGCGGGTGTTGCCATGGCGGCAGCGGCGGACGGCCTATCGGGTCTGGTTGGCTGAGATTATGCTGCAGCAAACGCAGGTGAGTGTGGTTGTGGATTACTTTGAGAGGTTTGTAGCGCGTTATCCCGATGTAGCCAGTTTGGCGCAGGCCTCGTTGGATGATGTATTGGCGTTGTGGTCTGGGTTGGGGTTTTATAGCCGGGGGCGCAATTTGCATCGGGCTGCACAGCAGGTGCAGCAGCAGTGCAATGGGCAGTTTCCGCAAGATCGCAAGGGGCTGATGGCTCTGCCTGGTGTGGGCTCTTATACGGCCGGGGCGATTTTGGCGTTTGCTTATAATCGGGCTGCTGCTGTGGTAGATGGCAATGTGGCGCGTGTGTTGTCGCGTTTGTTGGCCGATGATGCCTGTGCCAAAACGCCGGCAGGCAGGCGCCATTTTGAGGCGATTAGTTTGCGGTGGGCGCAGCAGACCGATCAGCCGGCTGTGCTGCAAGAGGGGCTGATGGAGCTGGGTGCTTTGGTGTGCAGATCGCAAAACCCTGCTTGCTGGGCGTGTCCGCTGCAGCGGCAGTGTCGGGCCTATGCAGTGGGGCAGGTGGATCGGTTTCCTACTGTGGCGGCGCCTATTCAGCGTACAGATCTGCAAGTGGCTTGTGCTTTGGTGCATACACCCAACTGTTTGTGGCTGGAGCGGCGCAACAGCGCAGGATTGTTTGGTGGGTTGTATGAGCCGCCCGGTTGCCAGCTGGCCAACAAACAGCAGCCACGGCAGGTTGTTGCACAGCTGTTGCAGCAGCGAGGCGTTTGCTGCAATGTGGCCAAGCTGCAAGCACCTGTTGTGGTGAAGCGCACGCTGAGCCATCGCAATTTGGTGCTGCATGGCGTGATTGTGCCGCTGCAGCAGCCCGTGCCAGGTGGGCAGCACTGGATCGATGCGCAGCAGGTACAGCGTATTGGGCTGTCGCGTGCGGTGCAGCTGTTGCTAGGCAAAGCGCTACCGCAGCATCCTTGCTTAAGCGGTACACAGGTAAAAGCTTGATCTATGCGCTAGTTTGATCGAACCGGCACAGTTGTGAAGCGGCACGAGCGATTTGCCAAACCCCTGCCGCCAAGGTTGTTATCGTGAGTAGTACTCAACAATAAATTGCTCTTGTACATGAATGGGCACATCTTCACGAGTTGGGCTGGCGGCCATTTGTACTTGCGGTGTATCTTCAGAGCACTTTAGATACGACGGTTTGTCTAAGTTGCCCGCATCTTTTTGTTGGCTGACAACTTGCGGCTTCATTGTGGATTTTTCGCACACGCAGATGGTATCGCCTGGTTGCAGTAGGTAGGAGGGGATATCGACCTTTTTACCGTTGACCTCAATGTGACCATGGCGGGTCATTTGCCGAGCCGCTTGGGTTGTGCGTGCAAAGCCCGATCGAAACACCACGTTGTCGAGGCGGCTTTCGAGGCGCTGCATGAGGAAAATACCTGGGTTGCCTTTGGCACGAAACGCTTGTTGCATGTAGCGGCGCATCTGCTTTTCGGTGATGCCGTAGTGAAAACGTAATTTCTGTTTTTCTCGCAAACGCAGCGCGTAGTCAGACAATTTGCGACGCTTGGCGGGGCCGTGCTGGCCTGGCGGGTAGGGGCGTCTGAGCTCTGTTGGCGGTCTCATAAGACCAGGCAAAAGGGTACCTAAGCGACGAATAACTTTTAGTTTTGGGCCGGTATAGCGTGCCATCTACTGCAACTCCTTACTGTGTCAAATTAGACTCTTACACACTATATTGGCACTTCGACAAAAAATCAAGCTTTTTGCTGAGCCATATGGTTGCAACATGCTGGGCAGCGGCAGCCAGACTATCTTTACATGGCCTGTGTGGGGTAGGTTAAATGTATGGGAGATTCACAACTTTTGCGCCAGCTCACGCAGCAGGTTTTGTTCAACTACCGTACGCTGCTGTTTTGGGGGGTGCTGCTGTATATTCCTGTTACGCTGCTGGCCTTGGCGCAGCCGCTGGTGATCGGGGCTGCGGTAGACTACGGCATGCAGCAGCGCGATGTCGGTGTGGTGCTGCAGTGGGCCGGTATCTACTTGGGGGTTGTGCTCTTGTCTGCTGGGGTGGAGGTGCTGCAGATGCAGCTGGTGCAGCTGGCAGGGCAGCGTGTTTTGCGTGATCTACGCCATCAGCTATTTGCCAAGGCACAGCGCCTGCCCATGGCATTTTTTTCACACACCCCACTGGGGCAGGCCTTGTCTCGCATTACCAACGACACACAGGCGCTCGGCGAGGTTTTTTCGACCGGAGCGGTGGCTATTATCTCCGACGCACTGTTTGTGATCGGCACGCTGCTGATGCTGCTGCTGGTCGACACTCAGCTATCGTTGGCTGTGCTGCTATGGATGCCTGTGTTGGCGCTGGGCATGTGGCTGTTTCGCACATGGACACAAGCAGCGTACCACCGCGTGCGATCGACCCTAGCGCAACTCAGTGGCCACATGCAGGAGTATTTAGCAGGAACATTCACAGCGCAGCTGTTTGGCCAAACCCAGCGAATCTGTAGCGACTTTCAACAGCACAACAACACCCACATGCATGCCTATCGGCGCGCTGTTTTGCTCGATGCTGCTATTTACTCGTTTATTGACGCCATGAGCTTTGTTGCCACCGCATCGGTGCTGTGGTTTGCCTATGGTCAAAAGCAGACAGGCGCTTTGCAAATGGGCATTTTGGTGGCTTTTATTGAGGCTTTGGGCCGATTTTTTCAACCGCTGCGCGAGCTGTCGAACCGCTATACGATTTTTCAAGGCGCTTTGGTGTGCGCCCGGCGCATTGTGCAGTTTTTGCAGCTACCCGAAGAGGAGGCCCCCAAATTGGATGCGCCAGCAGTGAAATTCACAAAAAATATTGCATTTAACAACGTGTCATTTTCTTACCAACAAAAAAATGCGCAAGTGCTGCGCAATATTTCGTTTTCAATCAACAAAGGTGAAAGTGTCGCTTTGGTAGGCCAAACAGGTGCCGGCAAAACAACCATCACCAAGCTGCTATACCGCCTGTACGATGCAACAGCAGGAAAAATTTGCCTAGATGGAGTAGACATTCGCCAATTTTCGCTACCCGATCTACGCCACCTATTTAACATTGTGCCGCAAGAGGTGGCGCTCATGTCGGCAACAGTACGAGACAACCTATGCTATGGCTGCGCATCGGTCAGCTCTGAGCAGATTTGGCAAGCCATTCAACGCTGCCAAATCGAAGATCTCATCAAGCGTCTTGGAGGTCTGGATACCCATATCCCCGCACAAGGCGATCACTTTTCGATGGGAGAACGACAGCTGCTGGCTTTATGCCGCGCCCTCATCACCAATTCAGAAATTCTCATTTTAGATGAAGCCACCGCCAATGTTGACCCCTACACCGAAAAACATCTGCAAATTGCCACCGCAGCCCTGCTGGCACAGCGCACATGTTTTATTGTGGCACACCGCCTCAACACCATTTCACGCTGCAACCGCATTTTGGTGTTTCACGAAGGCCAGTTGGTGCAGCAGGGGCAACACCAAGAGCTGCTGGCATCAGGCGGCATTTACGCCAAACTATACCAGCTGCAACAGCAACAAGAGATGCTGCATATCGGGTGACAGGCAGCCATCAAGCCAAATCCAGCACAGATGGTCTATCTACCCGTGCAACAAAAGGCTAATACCGAACTCAGCGAGAGATTTGCTGCAGTTTTTTGATGTCTCGAGAAGGCAGCTGCGTCACGTCAGCAATCGTCGCCACCGACATACCTTTGCTTAACATATTACGGGCAATTTCTAACGTCTTCTTCAGCTGGCCTTCCCGCAAACCCAGCTGCCTGCCCTCATGCTTCAAAATATCTGCAATACTCATCGCTCTAT
>JBCCEX010000042.1:0-10174 GCA_039030035.1 Myxococcota bacterium | reverse complement strand
GCACCGTTGAACCCTCGCGCAAGCCAGTAGGCCGGTGAAAACAGGGACGGCATCAAGTGAGTGACAAACACGAATCTGCCACCTGAGCAAAGTGATTTGTATAACGAGCAGCGAGCGCTCGGTCCACAGCGTCCAGTCGTCGACCTGCCCTTCATCGCTGAACCAATTGGTCACCGTCCAAGCATCTCATGCTGGCCAGAAAATGTCCCAGCGAGTGCCGTCGAAGCGAACAATGTTTTGTGCTCCCACGGACCACAGGCAATCTGAGGCGCCTGCCAAGAAACCGGTCTTCATGTCGTGATCGCGGACGAAATCGACCTCATTGAACTCAAGCGCCCCGTTGATCTCGTAAAGCCCCTTCGTTCCCGCGAGATAGTTAGTGGAGTCAAAACGTGCGATATCCCACAAGGTTTCATCGACTCCCGTATCTACGCTGGCCCACTGATGTGCATGATCTGCAGGCGGCTGTTGCAGGGGGATTGTGTATTCCGTCGTTGCGTGAGCCGCAATTGTTGCAGCGGGGTGTGGATGAGACGCAGTATGAGCGCACGCAGTGTCGGTGGGTTGATAATGTGGTTTTTATGGGCATGGGGGAGCCGTTGCACAATTGTGAGCAGGTGATGCGGGCGGTTGGGCTGTTGACGCATCCAAAAGGGCGAGCGATGGCGGCGCGGCGTATTACGGTGTCGACGTCGGGGGTGGTGCCGGCGATCACGCGGCTCATGACGCATACGGGGGTGCATTTGGCGCTAAGTCTCAATGCCACTACCGATGAGGTGCGTGCGCGTATGATGCCTGTTAACCGTAAATGGCCGCTGCAGCAGTTGTTGGATTGTTGCAGGGCGTTGCCGCTGGCCAAGCGGCGGCGCATTACATTTGAGTATGTGTTGCTGGCGGGGGTAAACGACTCTTTGCAAGATGCAGGGCGGCTGGTGCGGCTGTTGGCTGATCTATCGCATTGTCGTGTCAATTTGATTCCGTTTAATCCGCATCCGTTGTCTCATTTTCAGCGGCCTGCGCGAGAAGATGTGTTGGCGTTTCAGCGGTTGCTGCTGCATAAGGGAATCAACGTATTTATTCGCCGCACCCGTGGTGATGATGTTGATGCTGCCTGCGGCATGCTGGGGGGCAAAACACTGCAGCAGGCTCGCCAAAAAAGCTCTTTGCCTGTGTTATCGCATTCCTCTTAATCTTCCAAAATCTCTTCTTGGTGGCTACAGCGGGCATTGGTTTTGCTGCAGGCAAAGTTGCACGAAGGCTTGCTGTGTCATGCTGTCGGTTTTGTCGCTGCCGCGTTGTCGTACCGATACTGTCTGCTGTTGTGTCTCTTTGTCGCCTACAATGGCTAGCAGGGGAACTTTGTCGAGTCGGGCCTGGCGAATTTTGGCGCCTAGGGTGTCGCTGGTGGTGGGTAGATGCACGCGAATGTCGTTTTGGTGCAGCTGTTGCTGTAGCTGGCGTGCGTAGGGGTCGTGTCGATCGGCTACGGTAAGTAGGCGTACCTGCTCGGGCGATAGCCAAAAGGGGAATGCGGCGGCATGGTGCTCAATGAGAATGCCAATAAAGCGCTCCACCGAACCTAGCAGTGCGCGGTGCAGCATTACTGGCTGCTGTGGCTTGCCGGTGTCGTCGATGTAGCTGAGGTCGAAACGTTGCGGGTTGTTGAAATCTAACTGCACTGTGGAGCACTGCCATAGCCGGCCTAGGCAATCTTTGAGTTTGAGATCGATTTTGGGGCCGTAAAATGCGCCGCCGCCCTCATCGAGCTGCATGGGTAGTTTCTGATGTTGCACAGCCTGTTTGAGGGCCTGCTGTGCTTGATCCCAGTGTTGCGGTTCGCCAACAAATTTTTCGGGGCGGGTGGCCAGGTGCACCTCAAAATCTTCAAAGCCAAAAGCGTTGAGCACGCGCACGGTGAGCTGCAGCACACCGACAATTTCTGCTTGTAGTTGGTTCCAGCGGCAAAAAATATGGGCATCGTCTTGTGTAAAGCCACGCACGCGTAGCAGCCCATGCATGACACCGCCTAGCTCGTAGCGGTACACAGTGCCCAACTCGGCCAATCGCATGGGTAGCTCACGCCAGCTGCGTTGGCTGTTTTTGTACATGAGAATATGAAACGGGCAGTTCATGGGCTTAAGCAGATACTGCTGCCCGTCGACATCCATGGGAGAAAACATGCTGTCGCGGTAAAAATCCCAGTGGCCCGATAGCTTCCATAGATCGCTTTTGGCCACATGCGGCGAGTAGACTATTTCGTACCCTGCCCGTTGATGCGCTTTGCGCAAGGCTTCCTCGACTGTTGCACGCAACCGGCCCCCCTTGGGCAGCCACATAATCAACCCTGGCCCTACCTGCGTTTGTGACATGCAAAACAGCTGATGTTGCACGCCCAGTCGTCGATGATCGCGCTGCTGTGCCTGCTGCAGCTGTTGCAGGTGCTCTTTGAGCTGCTTTTTGTCGGCAAAGGCAATGCCGCGAATGCGCTGCAGGCTTTCACGTTTGGGGTCGCCACGCCAGTGGCAAGCCGACGTGCCCAGCAGCTGAAACGCCCGAATAAAACCGGCATGTGGCAGGTGCGGCCCACGGCACAGGTCGACAAAATCGCCGCTTTGATACAGCGTGACCTCGTCGCTAGCAATCCAATCCAAAATCTCCGGCTTAAAGCGCTGTTGCAGCTGCTCAAAGCGCTCATAGGCCTCCTGTTTGCTCACCCAGCATTTGCTAAAGGGCAGTTTGTTGTCGATCAGCTTGCCCATCTCCTGCTCAATGGCCTGCAGGTCGTCGGGTGAAAAGGCTCGCCCGATGTCAAAATCGTAGTAGAAATCAGCATCGTGATCTTTGGGGCCCATGGTAACCTGTGCCCCCGGAAACAGTTTGCATACAGCCGTTGCCAAAATGTGCTCACAGCTATGGCGCAACACGCTTATACAGCGCGGATCTTTGGCCTTTAGCAGCTCCACCTGGCAATTGTTGGGTAGCGGATCGCGCAGATCCACCAGCTGATCATGAACCCAGGCCGCCACCACCTTTTCGGCTAGCGATGTCGACAGCTGCCGTGCCAGGTCCCAGGCTGTGCTGCCTGCAGGTAGCATACAGCTATCGCCGCTAGGAAGCTGCACCTCAATGTGATCGACCGCGTTACTATCGCTGCTGTTCATACAGACACTCCATTTGGTAGGCACGACTGGAATCGAACCAGCGACCTCTTCCGTGTCAAGGAAGCGCTCTACCCCTGAGCTACGCGCCTGTTTACTTTTTATATTGAACCGCTACCAACCCTGGTTTGTCAAACCAGTTGGGAATGATTACTCTGTTTCGTTTGTTGTTTTATCGGGGGGGATAGATACGATGGATATGCAAATACTAAAAACTTTTTTGATGTTGTGTGCACTCATGAACGGGTGCTTGTTGGTTTTATGGTCTGTTTTGTGGGTTTTTGCTCGTGATTTTATCTATAAAATGCATGGTCGATGGTTCCACATGTCTGCCGACAGGGTCGACGTGGCTATGTATTTGTTTTTGGGGGTGTACAAGATATGTTTTCTGTTTTTTAACCTTGTGCCCTATATTGTGCTATCGATGGTCAGCTAGCGTTGATCGACTTTGTAGCAAAATCCCACGCAAACTACCCAGTATCAACTCTGCAGATCTTGCACTGACAGCAAGCCTATGCCAATGTCGTAACAGTTGCCCCAATAGGGTTGTTATAACAACAGGGCGGCTGAGGAGTAGATCATGGCAGACAACATTCGTGAGGTGGCAATTATTGGATCGGGCCCAGCAGGCTGGACAGCGGCGCTGTATACAGCACGTGCAACACTGCATCCGGTGGTGTTTACAGGCATAGCACCGCAGGTGCCGGGTGGTCAGCTGATGTTGACGTCGGATGTAGAGAACTTTCCAGGTTTTCCGCAAGGGATTTTGGGGCCGCAGCTCATGGAGCTATTTCAGAGCCAGGCGGTGCGTTTTGGTACGCAGGTGCGGCAGCACAATGTGGTACAGGTTGATTTTTCTCGCTCGCCCTATCGGTTGATCGATGGCGAGGGCAAAGAGACGCTGGCCCGCAGTGTGATTTTGGCAACCGGGGCCAGTGCCAAGCTGATTGGTATTGACAAAGAGAAGGAGCTTATGGCTTCTGGTGGCGGTGTATCGGCTTGTGCCACATGTGATGGGGCGTTTTATAAAGGCGTTGATGTTGCAGTTGTGGGCGGTGGTGATAGCGCCATGGAAGAGGCGCTGTTTTTGACGCGATTTGCTTCGAGTGTAACCATTGTGCATCGGCGTGAGGAGTTTCGTGCTAGCCGCATTATGTTAGAGCGGGCGCGGGCTAATCCAAAAATTTCTTGGCAGCTCAATCAGGTTGTGCATCGGCTTATTACTAAAACAGGGCAGGGCAACAAAGATGAGTTGGTGGGTCTGCAGCTACAGCATACACAAACAAAAGAGCATACTGAGCTGGCTTGCCCAGGCCTGTTTGTCGCCATTGGACATCAACCAAACACAAAACTGTTTGTGGATCAGCTCGAAACAGATGAGACCGGCTACATTTGCACGCAGGGCAATAGTTGTCGCACCAGTGTGCCGGGTGTATTTGCTTGCGGCGATGTACAAGATCGAGTTTATCGGCAGGCAATTACAGCAGCCGGTTCTGGTTGTATGGCAGCTATTGATGCGGAGCGCTTCTTGGAAAGCCAGTAAGAACATGTTAAGGTAGCTAGAGTTGAAAGGTTGGTAGCGCATGCGGCTAAGCAAGAAAAGCATGCCTAAGCAACGGGAGTGTCTCTGGTGCCAAACAGCAGCTTAACAAACCAAGAGACTTTACAGATTAAGCCGTCTCAAAATGTTGTGAACGAGCGATGTTTGCAAAACAACAAAACAGGCAACGAAGTCGCAGCGACCACAGCCGTTTTCAGATGGTCAGAGAGGATATGCAAACATGTCAAAAAGAGAAATCATTGTCAATGCGAGCCTACAAGAAGAGATCCGCATTGCCATTTTGGAAAATAGAAAGCTTGTTGATTTAGATATTGAAACCCAGGGCCGAGCAAAGCTAAAGGGTAATATTTACAAGGGAGTCATCTCCAATGTAGAAGAGAGCTTAGATGCAGTTTTTGTCGACATTGGCGAGGAGCGTCAAACGTTTTTGCCCTTTACGGAGATTCGCCCAAACATTGTTTCGTCTGATGCTGCTGGCGCCAATCGCAAAAGCAATCTTTCTAAGTCGCTTTGTGCCGGGCAGGAGCTTGTTGTGCAGGTGACAAAAGATGGTATTGGCAACAAGGGGGCAGCTGTATCTACCTATCTGTCTATTCCGGGTCGCTATGTGGTGCTGATGCATGGAGATCGCCGTGGCGGCATCTCGCGCAAAATTGCTAGCGAAATGGCACGTAAAACAGCGCGGGAATCGCTATCGCATTTTCAAATGCCTACAGGAATGGCTGCAATTATTCGAACAGCTGGAGTTAGCGCCAGCCAAGAACAGATCATCCGAGATTTTCAATCACTGTGCACAACATGGACACGTTTAGGTGAAAGTGCAAAATTAGGTCGCGCACCAACGTTGTTGCATCGCGAGCCTGATCTTATTGTTCGAACGATTCGTGACTACTACTCACCCGATGTGCGGCGTATTGTTATCGATAGTAAAGATGAGTACGAAGATGCCTTGGCCCATTTTAAAGAGCACATGCCCGATCTGGTGAATCTGCTGGAGCATCATCAGCGCAAAGAGCCAATTTTTCAGCACTACGGCATCGAACAAACTATCGAAAAGCTGTATGAGCGAGAAGTTAAGTTGCCGTCGGGTGGATCCATTGTCATTGAGCAAACAGAGGCTCTGGTTTCTGTAGATGTGAACTCGGGTAAATCAACGGCAGAAACAGACCATGAGGCTACCGTATACAAAACAAATCTGGAAGCTATCGAAGAGATCGCCTGTCAGCTACGTTTGCGAGATTTAGGAGGAATCATTGTTATCGATCTCATCGATATGGCATCGTTGTCGCACAAGCGCGAGATTGAAAGAAGATTATCGACACTCGCACGGGTAGACAAGGCTCGTGTGAAGGTTGGCCGCATTAGTGAAAACGGCACCCTTGAGCTAACCAGACAGCGTTTGCGACAATCGCATCGTTTGATTAGCCATGTCTCTTGCAACTACTGCAAAGGGACCGGTCGTATTCGTGATGCAGAGGGGTTGGCCTTTTCAGCATTGCGGCGGATCAGCGGTTATCTAGCTCGCAAGCGTGTGCCCTTGGCCAAGCTTACTGTCTCTTTGCCTGCTGCTGTGGCCACGGTGCTCAACAACCATAAGCGACGTGAGCTGGTTCGGCTGTGCGACGCGCATGATCTGGATCTATATGTGTTGGGGGGTGTTCATTTGCAAGAGGAAGAGATGGAGTTTAAAGAAGAGCGAAGAGGTCAAGCGGGGCTGTCTGCTGCAAAGCAAGCACAGGCTCCCTGGCGCAATCCAAGCAGCCCTTCTCGCTCTAAGGCTCACTATGCAAGAGGCAAAAAGCGAGCGCACAAACCACCCGCAGGTTCCGTGCCAACGGCAATGCTTGATTTAGGACCGGCGCCAACGCTGTTGGAGATTCCGCCGCAGCCGCAGCTAAGCACACAAATGCCACGCAGCGCGTTTCCACGACACTTTGACGATCCGTTAGAAGAGGCTCTTTTTGGGTACACAGCACAGGAGTAAGCAACATGGCAACTATCGTAGTAGGAATCGGTTTTGTTTTGGCAGCGGTTTATGCAGTTATCTGCAATAGGCAGTTGCATGAATTACGTCAACAGCTGCAACACAGTGACAAGCCTGTCACACAGGTGCCCGCTGTTTCTCACCAACCACCAGCCAAAGCAGCAGCAGAAAAACCGCGTCAAGCGCAGCCTGCTAGCGATGATGCAGCAAAAAAAAGACTGCAGCAGCAGGTGCAGGCGCTCACGCAGCAGTTACAAACCTTGCAGCAAAAAGATGATAAGCAGCAGGAGCATTTGATTCGGGAACAAAAAACGCGCATAGGCGAGCTCTCTAAACAGCTGGAGAAGGCCACACAGCAACAAAAGCAGTGGCAAGAGCAACAAAAAGAGCTGCCCGTTGATTTGCAGCAGCTACCGCAACAGGTTTTGCCCGAGCTGGCGCGCGTGTACCGCAAAGCGCAGCAAAATGAACAGTTGATTGCTCTCACACGCAGCAAATTGCATATGGCTGAGGAGAAGTATAATGAGCTGCAGAAGCGTTACTTTGCTGTTTGCCGTGACCTGGCCGTGTACTCAAAAAAACCGCAAGAACCGGCTGCGACGGGTGCTGAGGAATCGAATCAAACAGAACACAAACATCAGTCATCTGACTCAAAGAGTGCCTCCCTAGAAACGAGCGAAGCACAACAGCAACAGATATCTCAAGAAGCCACTCAGTCCCCAGCAAAACAGCAGCAAAAGGATGACAATGTGTCTAAAGAAAAAGCACAAACAGCCGCAGCATTGCCGGCATCTCATACAGATGGTCAATCTGTAGCAAAAGCTGAAAAACACAACGGTGATGCGACCAAAAAGGAGGCGCAGGCGGCCCAACAAAAGCAGGCATCGGACGTAGATAAAAAGTCTCCAGACAAGGATCAGGCGCAAAAGCAAGAGGACGATACAGCCACGCAGAGCGCTTCATCTGTTGTCCATGAAAAGTAGTCGCCCGCACAGCGACAAAAAAGCCATGCCGCAGCAGCTGCGGCAGCTACAAGAGGGCTTTTTGGCTTTTCTCAGCGCCGAAAAGGGTCTGAGTGTGCGTAGCACGCAGGCCTATGTGGCCGATGTTAAGCGCTTTATGCTGTTTTTGCAGCAGCAGAAGATCCGTCAGATTCAGCAGGTGTCGCAACAGCATATTTACAACCACCTTATTCAGCTGCGCCAGCAAGGCCTATCGCCACGCAGTTGCAACCGTCACCTATCTGCTTTAAAGCAGTTTTTTCAATGGCTCATGCGTCAAGAGAAGCTGCAGACCAATCCGGTGCAGCTTGTAGGTAGACCCCGCTGCGGTAATGGGCTGCCCCATTTTTTGAGCCTGCAGCAGGTTGAGCAGCTGCTGCGCGCACCCAATCAAGCTCAAGCAAAGGGGCTGCGCGACTATGCCATGATGATGGTGCTGTATGCAGCCGGCTTACGGGTGTCGGAGTTGGTCAATCTACAAACCGTGCAGCTAGATTTAACACGTGGATTTGTTATGGTACGCGGCAAAGGTAACAAACAGCGCTGTGTGCCGCTAGGGCAGCAGGCTGTATCGGCTGTGCAAACCTTCATGCAAGAGGCGAGAGCACAGCTATTGGGTGGTTGCAGTAGCCCGTATCTATTTGTTGGCCGACACGGCAAGCCACTCAGCCGCCAGGCATTTTGGAAGCTGTTGCGCGACTACGCGCGGCAAGTGGGCTTAGCAAAGCCGGTTTCTCCACACCAATTACGCCACAGTTTTGCCACCCACCTGCTTGAGGGTGGAGCCGATCTACGCAGTGTACAAACCATGCTGGGGCATGCCCATTTGTCAACAACCGAAATTTACACACATGTCGATCGCGCCCGTTTGCGTCGCGCTTACGACAGCTATCACCCACGTTCGCAACGCAAGTAGTGATTTTTTTGTATTGTCACGTTTCGATACAGAAACTTTCTGACTCGCATGCTTTTCTTTTGTGTTTGTCTGTAAAAAATAGGTCAAATATCTCGAAATATAAAAAATCCCATTTAAGATAGAGTCACGCCCCCTTGATTCACATGAAATAATCCATGCGCATGCTCCAGCTTGCTGTCGATATGTGTGGTGGTCATAAATGTTTGTGCCTGGCAAGCATGCACCAGCTGCAAAAGTCGGTGGGCATGGTGGCGATCTAGCTCTCCCATCACATCGTCTAGCAGCAGCAGCGGGTAGCGATCTGCACGCTGCGAGATAGCCTGTAGGTGGGCTAATTTTAGAGCCAAAACCACACTGCGAGCCTGCCCGCGCGACGCTACTTGTCGAACGGGAGCGTCAGCCAAGCTCAAGGCAACATCATCTAAATGGGGGCCACACAGTGTGCTTTTACGCTGTTTTTCGAGGGTCTGTTGTTGCTGCAGTTTATCGGCAAACCGTTGCTGTAGCTGTGCTATGCTCATGGCTGCTTGTTGCTGGCAGGAATTGTCTAAAGCAACAGTGGCCTGGTATCGCATTTGCAACGGTATTTGACTGCCAAAAATGGCATGCAGCGCCTTTTGCCATAGCGGCAGCCATATTTGTACAGCCTGCAAGCGAGCATGTAACAAATGGGCTCCCGCTTCTATCAATACCTGATTGAAAGGCTGCAACACATCGGGGTCTACCGGGGGGTGCTTCAACAGACGATTGCGACCGATCAGAGCTTTTTCGTATTGGCGATACCAATCGATATAGCTGCTTTGCAACCCGCTACATAGCTGATCTAGGGCTGTGCGCCGGTGTGAAGCCGACCCCAAGGCAATGTTTAAATTGTCGGGCACAAAGCAGACCATTGCAACCCGCTGCAGCAGCGGTGCAAAACGGCGCATAACTTTGTTGTCAAGCTGCAGCGTTTTTTTGCCCGCAGCCGTAATACCCACCTGCACAGCAAAAGGTGTTTGCCCGCCAAAACGGGCCGACACCCTAGCCCAATCGCAGCCAAAACCGATCAGCTCAGATGCACTACCAACCTGACGCAACGGCTTACCGTTGCAACACAGCGCCACAGTCTCAAGTAAATTGGTTTTGCCCTGTGCATTATCACCACAAAACAGATTGACCCGCTCATGCAAACGCACATCAACTTGTTGTAAGTTGCGCACATGTTGCACAACAAGATGCTGCATCAACGCTTTTGCCTCCTAAGAGGTATTGTACACGCTGCAGCGTTGTGTGTATGGAGGTAGCGGTATATGCCTTATGTCTACTGTTTGCGACTCAAACAATTTTTGAAAGCGAGCTATAGAAAAAAATTGGAAAGGGGAGTAATGGAGTCAACGGCCGCCGACAATCTTATGTTCAAGCTTGGCTAACAGTTGTGTGATGCGTTGTTTGGATAGGTGCGTGATTTTGCCGACCTGCTCCAGGGCTAAGCCCTCTTTGAGCATACCCATGGCGGCTGTTTCTAGCCCTTTTTGCATTCCAAGTTTTTCGCCCTCCTGCCGCCCCTCTCGT
>JBCCEX010000041.1:0-10269 GCA_039030035.1 Myxococcota bacterium | reverse complement strand
GAAATAGGTTTGCCATTATCTAAGATAAAGACGTAAAGACTTTTGGCGTAGTCTGTTTTAAGCTTTCTCAAAGCACGGATGCAGAGATCTTGTAAGGGCTATGTGCTGGGAATGCCGCGCTTTTTTCTCTTCACATGTAAGAGCCCCTGCGCGTTTCTATGAGCGTGCTTTCCTGTCCACCCGGCGGCTTGTATGAGTTTGTTGACCTCGGCTTGTGTTGGGTATTCTCTCGGTCTGCGTTGCGCGTTGCGCAGTTTATCGAAGCCTTTTGATTTCCTGGAGCGGCAGTTGAGTGATTTCGACAATAGTCGCCATTTCGGTGCCTTTGCTGAGAAGGTTGCGAGCTATCTCCAACTTGCCTTCCAACTTGCCTTTCTGCAAACCTTCTTGTAGACCCTTCTGCAAACCTTTTTGCAAACCTTTTTGCAAACCTTTTTGCAAACCTTCCTGCAAACCCTCTTGCAAACCCAGCTGCCTACCTTCGTGTTTGAAAATCTCTGCGATGCTCATAGCTTTTTCTCGAATGTGTCCATGTAGGTTGTCATGAATCCTCTTCTTAACTAGTTTAGCATTTTCCTCGTTGCCTTGTCCAGCCTCATTGAGAACATACCGCAATGCCGCATCCCCAAGAGCGTCGCCGCCAGGGCTGCTGTAGACCTGTTCCAAAAGAGGTTCGGCCTCTTGTAGTACCTTGACCTTGTCATGGGCATAAGCGCGTCGCATGAGTAAGGTTACAGTTTGCAGCGCGGGGTTTGGAGTGCCCACCAGATCGGTGTGTTTGACGTTGATGAATTCAGAGTTTCCGGCAAAAGCGTCTCGGGCAGCTTCGCGCAACGGCAAGTCTAAGGGAGCAAAGATGTCTAGCGAGTCGGGTTGCCAGTTTTTGCGGCCCATGTAGACAACAGTAGCCAAAATAATCGGTGGCTTTTTATCGTGCCGCCCTTCGTTGCTTTGCAGGTGATACTTGAGGATTTCCATTTTGTACAAGAGGAGCCGCAGCGGCATGTTATCATCGCGGCTTGCCTGGGGCTCGATGACCCAATACACCCAGCCAAACCCGTCGCGCAGGGGAGCGCGTAGGATAACATCGGCCGCTTGCAGCGGGCTACTTAAGGGAAATCCGACCGGCATGACCTGTATCTTGTCTGCGTCCACGTGAGCAAACAATTCTGATGGGGTGTGTTCTAGCACAAATGGCTGGTACACCAATGGGTTACGAAAGGCAGCTTTACTAAAGGTATCGTGTGGGGTGGAATCGGGTTTAGTCATATCTGTTATCTTAACGCAATCAGGCACAATATGCAGCTAAAAGGCACTTGCTCTGTCGAAGCTTAATGCCCATGCGTGGGAAAGATAGGGTTTCTTCAAAACACGCATGCTATCTTGCGGATCACTATCGATCGATGATATGCACAGGAATCCTTCTCGTCTAGCAGCAGCACCAGCGGCTTGGGGTTGTGCAAACACCAACCACGCAAAACAGCTGTGAAGGCATTTAAGCTTTTATAACGTTGCAGCATGTTTTGCCAATTTTGCTCAACCCATGGGTCATCGAGTTGATCTTGCGCCTCTAGAGCCAATGTACCCAGCAGGTTTTCCATGGCTTGTGTCACATCGTGACACGCCACCTGTGCCGCTTCAGCGCTAAGGTCCCAGCGTTTTAGCGGATCCAAGGCGTAATGCTTTGCCGGATTTAGCGGGCCAGCCGTATTAAAGAACTTTTCCATCATGCCTCATTGCAGCATGAGCGCACGCACCTTATAGCGGATCATTTTCCTTTTTAGTGTAGCATGTGGCACTGGTTACTTGGTGGAGAAGACCACATCGCCCACACGTACCTCTTCGTCGCTGGCCTCTTGTCGTTGCTGCTGCAGTGCACGCACCTCTTGTGCTAATTCGGGAAAACGGTAAAATGTGCTGCCATCCTCTTCGATATGCAGTTGGCCGCCCAGCTCAACAACGGCACGGGTTAGCTGCTGTTCGCTGGGTGAACTTTGTGCTGCTTGCTGCCACGCTTTGCGCAAAGCAGACTCCGGCAGGCCACGTTCACTCAGCTGCGTGAGTACAGCACGCAGTATGCCTCGCTGGCCATTAACTGTTTGTACTCTCTTGTTTTCACGGTTGCGCAGCAGCCAACGCCCAATGGGCAAGGCAAATAGAGCCAAAGAAAACACGAAGGGGACCCAACCCAAAAATAGGGCTTCGCCTACGGGGGCAGGGGGCAGAAGTTCGGGTGGAATTTGCGAGCTGCTGGCTTGAATGATGTAGCGCAGCTTGTCGAGAGTCCAGCCGCCTTCAATGGCTACCATGCTCATGAGCAGATTAAAGCCGTTGAGTCCAGCAATGAGCAGGTTGGAGCCGCCTGAATTGCCGGTGAACGGTAGCAGCGGTTCGCGCTTTTGCCAGATTGGGGTTGGGTGCAGCGCTGCTGTTACCTCGCTTGAGCGGCGCAGCTGCGGAAACTGGTAGATCAAAGCCCCTTCGTCAGATACCGTAACGTCACCCTCATAATCGAGCATGAGGCGCGACAAGATAGGATCAAGCTGCTCTTTGCTCAACCCTGTGACCTTCATGGCGTCGTACAGCGCAATACGGCCTGCTTGGGCACGGATTTCTGCCAACAAAATACGTATGGTTGCACGCGGATCTTCGGGCTGGGGCTGCGGGCCAAAGAAAAAGCGGTTGACCTTCTCATAAAAAGGAATACTTGCTCGCTGCCGACGTGCCTGGCTGTATGTATGGCCAACATAAAAGGGAGAGAAGGGGTGAAAGGTCCAAAACAGCGAATCTAGCACCACCCGCAACAGTGTATGCAGCAGCAGTGTGCTACCGAAGCTAGGGCCATCGTTGCGCTCGGAGCTGCGTCCTGCAGCCGACAAAGCCAGCAGGACCACGGCAAAAATCACCACATAACCGACCAAGACAACGCTGATCCACGCACGTACAAAAAACTGCGCCGCTCCCCATGCTGCCCGTTTAATTTTACCCCACCAACGTTTGAGACGATCACCACGCTCCCACGGTTTGGTAAAGGCGTGTGGCAAAGAGAAAAGAATCTCTCCCTTGTCGGTAACCGATAAATGGCCGCGATACTCACCAACCAAATGGTGCAGCCCCAGCTGTGCGTCGTGTAGTGACAGGCCGCTTTGCGCGGCAGCATCAGCAATGGTTAGCTGGTGCAACGAGCCCTTCAAAGATTTTTCGAGAACTGCAGCTGCCTTTTTTGCTTCGTGTTTATATGCCGATGCCATGCTTCACAGCCCTTCACAATGGCTCCGCAGGACGGACTCGAACCGCCGACCAAGTGGTTAACAGCCACCTGCTCTACCAACTGAGCTACTGCGGACCGCTGGTTTTCTTGCCTATTACAGCATAGGCTTTGCCAAAATACAAGGGTGGCTTGCACGCCATCATGTTTTTCTTTATAGTAGGCGATTTTGATCTTATTCATGCCAGCTCTTTTTGTTGCCTCTTCATGAAGTAGAACTTGTGACTCATCTTATTCTATTCCCGTTGTTGCTGCCTAAAGGCGCTACTTCAAAGAGTGTTGCGAGAAAAATCTAGTTGTGCTCTTGACACAATTTGTCAGACACATTATGTCTGAAGGTAAGAGGCGTTGTTGTAGCGTACGGCACAACGCAACTGTAGGGCGATTTTACTTATGGTTGCCTGGATATATGCAAAAAAAGGAGGTTTGGCACTATGTTTGTTTTGGGTCGTTTTGTAGGCTTTGTGGTTGCTTTGTTGGCATGTGTGTTGCCCGTTTGGGCGCAGCCAGGTACAGCCTATATCGGTAAAGCCGATATTGGTTTGGTGATCACCACCAACTTGCAAAAGATGGATTACGAAAAATCGTTTTACCGCACCATTTTGCTGCAAGCAGATACAGTGCATCCGCAGTATGGTGCCTTGACGATTCGCGATCTCAGTCAACGCTTTTGGCGAACCGAGCAGACGCTTTTTATCAGCGATGGTGCTATCGAAAAAATGGCTTTGCTGCAGGCTGGTAAACCTATTGCACAAGGTAAAATCGATCTGCTTGCGGGTGCACAGGTGCTGACACTAAAGCTACCTGCATGGCAGTCAGAAAATCCGTCAGACATGATCAGTAGCATGCCACGTGATCCACTACTGGCGCGTGAATTGTCGGCACGTCAGCAGCAGCGCACGTTTGCCATATATCAAATTGGCGAGCAGAGAGTTATTGCGCTGGATCTGCAAGGAAAAGACGCAGCAATTGTTTTGCCGACCCGCGCAGAAGAGCTCTTTCGTACGCCGGCAGCAGTAGGGGGTTATGCGCAACAGGCCAATAACAGGCTATTTGTCGCCTCACGCTCCCCCGCGCTTGGTTTAGCCCTGGGTGGTGTAGACAAATTGCTGGCCAATAGATCAACTCCAACCCTATATGTCGATACGGGGGGTGCTTTGTCTGCTGCAGATCTCAATCAAGCTGCAGCGTTGCAAAGCATGCTGTTGCAGCGCAATCCGGTGCTTGTGGCCGGCCCGCAAGATCTGCAGGTGTTTGGCCGACAACCCTCTTTGTTGGCAAAACAATCCTATCTAGTGCCCAGCGATACCGATGGTTTGCAGTCGTCTAAGTTGGTTAAACTTGGCAACAAAACCGTGCAGATTTCGCGCATTGGTGCTTTGTCTGACGATGCTGCTGTGCTGCTACAGCAAGAAACAGGCGTTACACTGCAGGGATCCCTGCAGCAGGCTCACATGTTTTTGGCGCAAAACAGTCCTGACGTGGCGATTGCTGTGCTGACACATGCAGCAGATTTACAAAAACATCCAGACCTGTTTCATATTTTTGATGCTGTGCTTGTACCTGTTGATACAGACAGCGCACTGCCTGCTGAATACAACATTGTTTTGCGTGCATCAAAAGACTCAGATCAAAACCCTTTTCCGCCGGTTATTCAAACCACACACGATGACATTACGCAGCTAGATATTTGGCTCGATCAAAGTGGTGCACCCAGCCGCTTACATGTTATTCGTCATGATCTCCAGCAAGGTGCAGTTTCGTGGAAAGTGGCTGCCGATGCTCGCTTGTTTGAAGTCAGCAGCCGTAGGCAGTTACAGCAACAGCCAGCACTGCCGGCTCGTGGTGACATAGATGATGGTGCTGTTGCCTGGAGTTCGCAAGAGCTCGATGAGCTATTGGCGGGCTTGTTGCAGCAACAGTTGCCCAAGACAGATCTGGTTATGACAGAAAGATCCGATCTGCCTCTCACGCCCATTACAAGCGCAATTCCTCGTAAGGCTGCAGCAACGCTGTTGTACCGCAAGGGGGCTGTTGTTATGACCAAAATAGAGGGCGGTGCGCTCAAAAAGGTATTCAAAATGATTGCTAAAGGTCGGTTTACCAACCTAGTTGTATGGGGGGCAGATCCGAGCGGCCCCACAATTCAAAAAGCCGCTGTATACAACCAAACCTATCGTGTTGCAATAACGCAAGAGGCTTTTTGGCAGGTGCGTCAGTTTTTAAAAGAGCAGGGCATGTTAGGAACCAGTGACCTGCAGGCAGAGCGAGTGGTTGATTTTGCAGCCAAAACTGTAGGAAGTCTGAAAACCTTGGGCAAGGTAAAATTGAAGAATGTCAAAAATCCCATTGCGCTTAGCGAAGATGGTACAACACTCCTAACCTCGCCCCGCACACAGCACCTTATAGCGGTTGCTTTGCAAAAAGGTCTATCGGCGCAAAGTGCCCAAGATCTGTTGCAACATGTGGGTGGTAAATCGCGTCATGCTATGGTGTTGCACATTACAGATTTAGATTTGGGTGGTTTTATCGGCTCTCGCTCTCTGGGAGCGGCAAAAACATGGCGAGATGATGATTCGGGACAATACAGTGCGGTCAATGGCGATTTAAAAAAGAGATTTGAGCTGCATGTATTGGTCAATTCAGGTTTGCGTGTGGGATATGAAGGGCCCAATATTGATACGGCTATCACCGGCGGATTCAAGTTTTTTCATGTTCGCCGCAATGAAAAACCGGTTGATGACTCTTTGACTGCTGCATACCTCATTCGCGTGCCCATTGAGCGCATGATTGACAATCCCACATCTTGGACCTTTTCTCCTGCTTTGAATGTCCAATACGAAACATCGGTTTTCCCTACAAGGGCATTGAAATTTCTAACAGATGCAGATGTAGGTTCGCAAGACTGGAATAAATGGCGTGATGAAAAAAATCATCAAATGGACTTTTTCGCCGGTGCAGCAGTGCATCCATTAAATAACAACGACTATACCTATAGGTTTTTGGCGGGCCCTGTTGCCAGGCTTTATCTGAAAGAACCTGCCAGCAGTAAAGATGCTTGGAACCCAGGTGTTAGGGTCGCATATAAAGATTCTTGGACATGGTCGCCTGTGAAACTCAAACTGGAGACTTCGTTGCTTGGTTTTATTCCAATTGAGAATCCAAGCAACATGACAAAAGATAAAGAGGCCTTTGAGTGGACAGTCAAACCAAAGCTGCTGTTTGCTCTTGTTGGCAACCTAAGTTTTGGGTTGCTGGGTGATTGTACGACCGGTTTTACCATGAAAAATCCTGAAGAGTGGGGTGCGGTATTGCGCGGTGGCTTCGGGCTGTCTTACAATCACCGCTTTAAGTGGGATGTTTAGGAGATCACCATGAGACAAGCAGCCCTTTTTAAGGTTGTGCAGTTTGTTCGTCTGCCTTGGGACTGGGGTCAGTTGGGTGTTTTTTATCAGCTTGATCCCCTGCATATTAGGCTAGAAAGACTCAAAAAACTAGAACGGCGCAAGCGGTTGCGGCAACTGCTAAAAAAGAACCGCAAGCCGATCCATGCATAACAGCAGCAGATGCGACTGCCCTCTGATCGAACCGTTGCGCTTCTTACTATTTCGTTTTGTTTGACCGCTGTAGGGGTGCTGTCGCGTTGGCCGACCGCGGGCAGCAAGCCATCTGTTTGCCCGTTGCCTGCAAGGGTTGGACTGTCACAGCTAGTATGCAACGGCCAGGGTCAACCGGCCGGCCCTCTTGTGCTGCTGGCAGGGCAGCGACTCAATATCAACAGCGCTACAGCAGCCGATTTGGCACAGATGCCGCATATATCAAAAACGTTGGCGCAGCGTATTGTACAGCATCGCCAGCAGCATGGGCCATTTGGCAACCTGCAGCAGTTGCAAACGGTTAAAGGGGTTGGCCGGGCCACGATCAAGAAGTTGTCTGCGTTTGTGACGGTTCGGCCGCACCAGCTGTCAAACCCTTAATCCAAGCCAGCAAAACCACAAAAGCGGTTTTGAGAATGCTGGCCACGGGCACAGCGAGCAACGCTCCCATCAAACCATAAAAATGCTCGCCGACAACCAGCGCTAAAATCACCAAAACCGGGTGAATTTTGGCCGCATGCCCCATAATTTTGGGGTTGAGAAAATTGGCTTCTAATGCATGGATAACAACAATCCACAGCACAGCCAATACCGACAGCAGCACAGATTGTGTCAGGGCGACTACGGCAATGGGAACGGTGCTAATGATGCTGCCAAAAATCGGTACAAGGCTCAATACCCCTGCTAAGGTGGCCAGCACCACAGCAAAGGGCACACCCAACAGCAGCAGTCCAATTAGGGTTAATACGCCGTTGACCAAACAGATCATCAATTGCCCACGTACCACACCAGACAAGCCACGATCTAGCTGATGCAAAAATCGGCTAAAACGCTGTTGATCCTGTGGCGGCACTAGGTTTAGTAAAAACTGTCGAATCCGTTTGAGATCGGCCAGCAAAAATCCAGAAATAACCAGCACCAAAAAGCTCTTAAAAATAAATCCAGCCACCTGTGCAATGAGATGCTGCACCCATGCCACGAGCGACATAGCCTCCTGACGAATGGAATCTAGCAGCTGGTGCAGCCCACTGTGAACCATCTGCTCTAGATCAATAAAAAACAGCGGGTTTTTGCCTTGGCTCAATTCTGTAGCGCCCTGCTGTGCTGTTGCGGTGAGCTGAATAGGAAGGCCTCGTTGCTGCAAAAATTCTTGCAAATCGTGCACCCATTGTGCAATACGTGTTTCATCTACAGTTTGGATGGCATATGTTGCATTACGCGCCAAATCGAGCACTTCGCGGTAGAACCGGGGCAAAAAGAAGGCAGACAGCAAAAACATCAGCGTTGCAATGAGCAAATAGACACACGCAATTGCTGCCCAGCGAGGTAATAGATGTTTGCCAAGCTGTAGCTGCGTGAGCCGATTGACCAGCGGGTTGACCACATAGGCCAACAAAATAGCCAGCACAAACGGCAATAAAGCGCTGCGTATCATCAGCACAGCTAGCCCTATGAGGCAGCTTAGCAGCCCCAACAGCACCAGCTGTTGTCGCCTTTTGTTGTGCAGTAAATTGCCGATTCCGTTGGCCATCTCTTTTATCGAGGCTTTTTTTTGTTTAGCCTATCTTATTGGGAGTGTAGCAAAGTGTGGAGTTTGATCAAAACAACAGTGCTGGGATCGTTGTTGTTGTGTCTCATGCTGCTGTGTGTGACTTGGCTGCAGCTGTCTGCCCAGCAGCGTGCACAGTGGAGAGAGGATTTGTTGCTGGCAATCGATGAGGGCAATACAGAACCGCTGCGCTGTACCATTCGGCAAGATACCACCCGCTGTGCCAAACGGTTGCTGCGGCAGTTTGTGCTATGGGCGCTGTCGGATACCTCCGAAGAGAAACAGGCACCTCCGTCAGAAAAACAGACCGAGTCGGGGGGTTTATTCCCACTGTTGCCAAAAAAATTTGCAGACAATTTTGCTGTCGCTGATGATAGCCCGGTAGCAGCGGCAGCTGCCGTTACCGCCACGGTATGGCAAACCCCAACTGCAATAACTTCTGTTCACACTCTTGCCGTTCGCGGTGTGTCTTGAGAGTGCCGTTGTCTTTGCGCCCAAGCCAGCCAAGCTGTTGTGCATGCTCAATGGCTCGTGGTGAGCTGTTTTGGGCAAGTGATTTGATGATATGGGTTTCGGCCACCGAGAAGCTCATGCTGTTGACGTGATAGTCCATAAAGGCTTCCCATACAAGGGGACACCAAGATTTGACCAGCTGGTGTCCAATGGTGTGTGCGTAGGCGCGGATCTCTTGCTGTGCGCAGGAGTCCATGCGTAGGCGTAAAAAGTGCAGGAGGTTGTGCAGATCGATTTTCCAGTAGGCTTCGGTGTATGTCGACAGCGGCAGATCTTTGCGGGCCTGTTCACGAGCAACACCTTGCGCAATGCGCTCTTGGTAAACCTCTTGCGACAGCTGCTGCAGCTGCTGTTCGCGTTGGGTCAAGTGCTGCCCCTGTTGTACACATAGGTGGCCGTCACTGCCTTGGCGGTTGCTCATAGCTTGCTGGCGCCACCGATCGACTGCTGTGCTGCTGGCTGAATCGATGGCTAGCGAATAGCGGGTAGAGTACTCGTTGACATTGGCGGTACGGTGTCGAATCCACTGCCGCCATGTGTCCATGGGCACACGCACATGCAGTTTGATTTCACACATTTCAAAGGGGGTCGTATGGTGGTGCCGCATCAGGTAGCGAATTAGGCCGCGATCTTGGCTGACTTTTTTGGTGCCTGCACCATAAGAAACGCGCGCTGCTTGCACCACAGCTTGATCGTTGCCCATATAATCGACCGCGCGTACAAAGCCGTCGTCTAATACACGCAGCGGTTTGCCCAAAATGCTATCTAACGCAGGCACACAGGCACGCTCAATAGGTGTTGCGGTGTGGTCAGTAACATGGGGTGCCTCTGTCACATGTGTTGATTGCAACATGCTAATAGCATCTCACGAAACCTTGGGTATCACAAGGCGGCTTGGATTTTTGTGGTGATATGCTTGTTGTTAGAGCTGTTTGGAATGAGATTGGCCGACGTTGGGAATAGATACATGCCCCCAGATGTTTTTTCTTAGGAAAGGAGGAATATCATGACAAACAACAACCAAAACCA
Source organism: Myxococcota bacterium (assembly GCA_039030035.1). Lineage (GTDB taxonomy): Bacteria > Myxococcota > UBA727 > UBA727 > JABDBI01 > JBCCEX01. The sequence goes on along the minus strand of JBCCEX010000041.1, from coordinate 314 downwards.
GAAAAACATCAATCAAGAGGAGTGGTCAGCATCGAAGAGCCAAACAGATAATCCAAACAACAGCCCAAATAAAAATTACCATGCTGGAAAATTCAATGATCAGAATAGTAATTTTGATGATAATGAAAATGAATATGATTTTCAAGATGATGAGCAAAAAGAGTAATTAGGTTTTTTAATGAGTTGATATACAACAAAGCTCACTGTCGCATACGTAGCTATGCGCAGTGAACTTTTTGCGAAACCCCTAGATTATACCAATCTTATTAAACAAGTTAACAAAGAGAAAAAACCACATTGTTCTGCAAATTGCT
>JBCCEX010000040.1:0-10416 GCA_039030035.1 Myxococcota bacterium | reverse complement strand
AGCGTGGTTGGTGTTGGCGTGCCGCGCAATGCAGCGGGCAATAAAGGGTTCGGTGAGTTGTTGTTGTTGCTGCAGCACACTGTCGATGCAGCTGTTGATGCAGCGCGATGCTTGCAAAAGGGGGGCTAGCCATTTGCTGGGCTGGTTGCGTGGCTGTAGATGCTGCAGCATGTGGCGAGCAAATGTGTCGATATCACCTTGCAGGCGGTGTGTGACGGTAAAATGGGGGTCAACCGGCAAGCCCTGCTGCTGTAGCAGTACATGGGGGCTGCCGGCGTGTTGCTGTAGTAACTGCGATAGATGGCTGCTGACTGTTCGCGCTCCAAGTTGCAGCAGCACATGGGGGCGGTAGGTGTCAAGCAGATTGCTGCCGGCCAACAGCAGATCAAAATAGGGAATTTGACAAGCGTGTTGCACAAGGCGGCTGCCGCTTGGCATATCGGCAAAAACAGGCCATTGCAGCCGCTGCAATAGCTGCGCTACCGAGGGGGACAAACAGGCTGTGCCGCCCAAAACAACCAAACCATTGCTGCTGTGAAGTAGCTTGGCTATGGATTGCAGTTGTGCTGCATCGTGCTGCTTTGTGGCGGCAGTAAACTGCGTAAAGGGCTGTTGGCTTTGCTGCCACAACGATAAACCGGCCAATACCTGCGGTGAAAAGGGCTGCTTGAGCGGATGAACAGGCTTAGCAAACGGAATATTGAGGTGCACAGGGCCAGCATGCATGCCGTTGGTACCATTGGCATAACCAACCGCTTTGTCTACTGTCACCAGCAAACTGCGTGCTGCAGTGGCATCGCTGGGGGTTGGCAAACTGGCGTGCCAGCGCACAGCATCACCAAAACACTTTACCTGATCCACGGTTTGATTATCACCGCTATGGCGCAAATCATCGGGCCGATCTGCCGTTAGCAGCAGCAGCGGCACTCCTGCTTGTGATGCCTCCATAATCGCGGGGTATAAATTGGCCACAGCAGTGCCTGATGTTACCACAACAGCAGCCGGCTTGTTGCTGGCACGCGCATGCCCCAAAGCGCAAAACGCCAAGCTGCGCTCATCGTAACCCAGCGTAAGCGCAACAGCAGGGTTTTGTGCAGCGGCCAACGTGATAGGTGTGTTGCGAGAGCCCGAGGCGATGTACAGCTGATAGCACTGCAGGCGCACCAGCTCTTGCACGATGAGCTGCCCCCACAAAATGCTAAGATTGGGCGCGTGGTTCACAAAACACCTCCTGCTGCATGACTATAACATGCAGCAACAAGTCTTGCTGCGACAAAATTGGATATAGACCCTGCAAACAGACCACACGGTAGGCAATATATAAAAATCTACCAACTACAGCCAAAAGGGGTTGCGCGTAGCAAACCTGTTTGATACAAGTAACTGCAGATGGATAGGGTAAAGAGGGTGTCCTTTGTGCCCGAGGCAGAAGCAAAAAGGAGAAAAAACAGTGGCAAACGTTGTGAAGGGTAAAAAGATGAAAAGAGTTGCAGCATGGCTTGGCTGCACTGCATTGCTGATAGCACAAGGGTGCGAGCAGATGGGCTGTCAGCAGCAAAACAAGCTTGAAAAACGCATTGCGGACATCGACTCGCGGCTGCAAAAAATTGAGCGTTTGCTGCCTAAACCGCCTAAGCCACAAGAGAAGCCCTACACCATTTCACTGGTCACCGAGCTCGAAGAGAACAAAACCTACACCAGCCCTATTTTGGGTAAACAAGATGCACCGGTGTCGGTGATTGTATACAGCGATTTTCAGTGTCCGTTTTGCAAGCGCTCCAACCCAATGCTCAAACAGATCGTCAACGATCCAGAGCTAAAAGACAAGGTCAATGTGGTGTTTAAGCACTTCCCGCTCTCTTTTCACAAGCAGGCCAAGCCGGCGGCCAAAGCCTCTATTGCGGCGCATGAGCAAGGAAAGTTCTGGGAGTTTGCAGACAAACTTTACGAAGATCCACGCAACCTCACCAAGAAAAATTTTGAAAAGTGGATTCAAGACCCCAAAGTTGGCGGCAACAAAATTGCGCTCGTTCGTGCTTTGATCGACAACGATAAACAGTACGAAGACATTATCAAAAAAGATATGGACACCGGTATTAAGGTGGCCAAGGTAAACGGTACCCCTAATTTTTATGTTGGCAAACGTGTGGGCAACAACATTGAAGCCTGGAAAGTAAAACAGGGCAGCCTGCCAGGCATTAAGCAACTTATTAAGGATAAAAAGCTGCTGGATTTGGGCAAAAAAGCTAAAACAGGTGAAAATAAGGAGAACAAATGAGGCATATTGCTAACAGAAAATTGCAACGAATTGCCACATGGCTAGGCTGCGCTGTGCTGCTTGCTGCTCAGGGTTGTGAGCAGATGGGCTGCCAACAAACAGCCAAGCTAGACAAGCGTATTGCCGACATCGATGCGCGGCTCAAAAAGATTGAAGATTTACTGCCCAAACCGCCCAAGCCACAAGAGAAGCCCTACGATATTCCGCTCTCTATCAAGCTAGAAAGCGGCAACAGTTACACCAGCCCCGTTTTGGGCAAGCAAAATGCGCCGGTGTCGGTGGTGGTTTATCACGATATTCAATGCCCATTTTGCAAAAGGGGCTACCCGCTGCTAGATCAAATCGTTACCGATCCACAGCTCAAAGAGAAGGTCAATGTGGTATTTAAACACTTTCCGCTGTCGTTTCACAAAGAGGCTAAGCCTGCCGCAAAAGCAGCTATGGCCGCACAAAAACAGGGTAAATTTTGGCCATTTTTGGGGCAGCTGTACGAAAATCAGCGCAACCTCAAAAAAGAGACCTTTGAGAAGCTCATCGCCTCCAAAAAGGTTGGAGGTAACCTAGCCACCTTCAAAAAAGATTTCAGCGATAGCAAAGAGAACAAAGACTACGATGAGATCATCAAAAAAGATATGGAGGTAGGCATTAAAACCGCTAAGGTAGATGGCACCCCCTATATGCTTATTGGCAAACGAGAAGGCGACGTGATTAAGGCATGGAAACTCTCGCATGCACAAAAGAGTGTTGCCGGCATCAAACAGATGATTAACAGCAAAAATCTGGTCAAGCTAGACAAAGCTGCTGCTGCAGACCAAAAGAGCAACAGTTAGCTACTGCTAGGTAAGAGGCTGGCCGTGCACAACCTCGCCAAGAGCCTGTTTAAAACTGCTGCCAACGCAGTCGGTTTTAAACAGGCTCTTTTTGTGCGTCTGCTTGCCGGTTTGCTTGTTGCAGTAGCCCTCACCTCGTGCGCTAGCAAGCCTGTGCGCGACGATAGCGGCATGTCGCTAAAAGATGCTCGCAACCGCTTCAACACAGCACAAGCTCTATTTGCCAAAAAGCGATTTGACAAAGCCATTGACAAGTATGAGCTCATTAAGCAGCAGTTTCCCTACACCCCCTATGCTGCCCTGAGTGATCTGCGCATTGCCGATGCCCACTTTGCCAAAAAACAGTGGCAAGAGTCGGCCGATGCCTATGAGCTGTTTGTGCGCTTTTACCCGCAACATGAGCAGGTCGGTTACGCCGCCTTCCGCCGAGCACGCGCCACCTTCTTGGCCATGCCCAAAGGATTTTTTCTGCTACCGGCCCCCTACCTCAAAGATGCTGTCTCGGCCAAAAACGCCCTAGAGGCACTGCAGATATTTCTGCAAGACTTCTCACAACGTGCCACAGTTGCCCAAGTACAACAAGCACAACAGATGCGACAAAAGGTGCTACAGCGCCTCACCAAACACGATACTGCCGTTGCCAAGTTCTACGCCAAACGCAAAAAATGGCCCGGCGCCATCGCCCGCTACGAGCAAGCCATTGCCTGGCAAGCCGCCGACGCCGAACTCACCGCCAAAAGCCTATTTAAAACAGTCGACATCTACCTATCAAAACTAACCCCCCCCAACCCACAGCGCGCACAACAGCTCCTGCAACAGTTCTTGCAAAACCACCCCAACATGCAGCCGTATCTACGCCAAAAAACGCAAGAGTGGCTCCACAAAGCACAAGAGGCCAACTGGTAAAGCACCCAAAGGTTAGCCTAACGTACTTTGTTATACCCAAGCTTCGCTCGCAACTCAGCAACACGCTCAGCCGGCAGATGGGTCAGCTTTCTGATCACCCCTAAATCCATACCCTCTTGGAGCATGCCTAGAGCAACCTCCTCACGCCCCTGCTGTAAACCTTCTTGCAGCCCCTTTTTTAGCCCCCTATACTCTAGTTTTTGTCCCAGCGTCATGATTCTCTCCGCAGCCTCATGGCCCAACCTCATGTTGGTCATGTGATCGCATTCGTGCGATCATCGTCCAGAGACGTTTGGATGATGGGGACCAAGATGCCGGTTTCACCTCCTTAGGTGATAAACCCTGCAGTATCGTCGGGGTCTAAACCATCAAAAACGCCCGTTGCTTGCCTGTTGGGCATGCGGTGACAGCTACAGCAATGTCAGCGATTCGTTCGCGCAAATGGCCATCTACCGTGCTGGTATTAACAAGATGGGCCTTTTCGCAATCCAGCTTGGTGAGTAGCTTACTGGGAAGGTACTTTCTAATGATTTGGCGATAAACCTCTGGCTGTTTAGCCACGGCTTTAAACAGTGCATCTCTACGGTAAATGACTCGGGTCAGCATCACAACGCTTCGCTTACCCATGCCGTTACCTGTCGCACCGGTTGGCCTTGCAGGGTGTTCACAGTAAAAACCGCGCCTACCAAAGTGACCGGTTTGCCTTTGCCGGCATACTTGACACCATATTGCCTGTCTTTGATCTGCTGCAAAGCTGCTTGGGCCAGCTTGGTGTGTGCTTGGGTTAATGTAGCCGCCTGCTCGTCTTGATAGACAGAACTTTTCAGCTGAGCGGATGGCTCACAACCCTCTAGTAGCTGCTGCTGTGGCGTTGGTTGACCTTGCTGCAATTTAAACTCAAATACATAGGTGTGTGTGTCTAAATCGATGACGGCGTCGATACGCCCTACGTTGGTGCATACTTCGGTGTGAACGCTGTAGCCCAGCAGCTGATAAATCAGATAAAAAACCGTTTGATAATAGCGCTCTAGTGAGATATGCAAATGGTAAGGAACACCCGCTAAAATGGCGCGCAACGCCACAAAAAAGCTGGGTAGGTCGTTGTGTTGCAGCGCCTCAGTCAGCCGGTCGAGATCGGTCATAGCCCTGCCTTTGGGCAGGTAGCTGTAAGCCTCCATGAGGCTTTCTAAAAACCCTTGTCGCACCTCTTGGTTGGGAAAATCAACGCGGTAGATGCCGCGATCGCTGTTGTAGTGTGTGATGGTGAGGTAGCCTGTTTGCACCATGAGCGGCAATAGATGCTCGTGCAATTGATCCAGCTCGTAACTTTCAAAAGCCGACTGCGATACAGCGACACCAGAGAAGGTATTGGGCTGTAGCTCTTCGCTATGCTTAACCAATTTTGTTAGAAACGAGGGGGTGCCAGTAGCAAACCAGTGAGCGCGGAACTCTTTTTGCTGCAGCAGCAGCAAGGTAGAAAAGGGGTTGTAAACACGCAAATCGGCACTGGAAAATCGAAAACCGTTGTACCACTGCCGAATATCATCTAACAGCTGCTGCACACTTTGCTGCCGCTCGGCGGCCAAATGTTGCAAATGGGGCACAAAATTGGTCTCCAGCTCTTGCTGTGTGTAGCCAGCCAGATCGGCACAGCTGCGATCTAGGGTCAGATCTGTGAGGTTGTTCAGATCCGAAAAAATAGAGGTCCTGGCAAACTTGCTCACACCGGTAACAAATACCAGCCGCAGATAGCCACCTAGCCCTTTGAGCACAGCAAAAAAAGACTTTAATAGATCACGATTGGCATAGGCAATATCAAGCTCACGCTCATGTTGCGCGCTTGTTCTGCCACCCAGGTGATCAATAAGAGGTTTGTCGTATGCATCGATCAAAACAACCACCTGATTGTCGCGCGCTAGCTGCTCAATGAGACGGCCAAGCAGAAGATTTGGCATATCACCAGGGCCCAATTCAATGCGATTATAAGCTGCTGCCCTGCGCACGGCGTGGCACAGCCCCTGCTTGAGCTCCTGCGGCGTTGCGTTTGCGATCAAACTCATATCCAGTCGAATCACCGGATGTTGTTGCGACCAATCCCACGGGCTGTGTTGTTCCATCCACAACCCCTCAAACAGTTCGCGCCTGCCCTGAAACAGGGCCTCTAGCGTAGAGATAAGCAGCGATTTACCAAAACGTCTGGGGCGAGCCAAAAAATAGGGGCGCTTGGCTACACGCAGCAATTGGTAAATCTGTTGCGTTTTGTCCACATAAACAAAACCTCCCTGCATGAGGTCGGTAAATTCAGCAAGGCCAACGGGAAGAGGCTGAATTTGCACTTGATTGCTCCTTATCTGTCTGCCACATACAGCAGTCAGTTTAGCACACCGCTTGTAACGAGTCGTTGTTGCAATAAGATACTTGCTGCGTGGCAATTGGCTGTGTGATTTTCAAAGAAGAGCTGCGGGCACTGCACAACGATTGTAGCCAAGGCAATACAGTGATACAGTAGGAGGACAACGTTGTTGTAAATAGATAGGGGCTGGTTATGGCTCGCTCGACAAACGAGCAGATTGTTGTTGGCTTAGATGTGGGGACTACCAAAATCTGTGCCATTGTCGGTCGGGTACACGAAAAGGGTGTTGATATTGTAGGTATTGGCACCAGCCCCTCGCGTGGTCTGCGCAAAGGGGTGGTCATTAGCATTGACACCACGGTTAACTCTATTAAAAGCGCTATTGAAGAGGCCGAAAACATGGCTGGCTGTGATATTCAGTCGGTTTATGCCGGTATTGCCGGCAGCCACATTCGCGGGTTTAATAGCCACGGTATTGTGGCTGTCAAAAAGGGTGAGGTGTCGCAGGCAGATGTGGAGCGGGTTATCGATGCGGCTAAGGCGGTGGCGATTCCGGTAGATCGGGAGATCTTTCACATTTTGCCGCAGGAGTTTGTTGTCGATGGTCAAGATGGCATTAAGGAGCCGCTGGGCATGTCGGGGGTGCGGCTGGAGGCCAATATTCATATTGTTACCGGTGCTGTTACCTCGGCGCAAAACATTGTGAAGTGTGCACAGCGCTGTGCGCTCAATGTGAGTGATATTGTTTTGGAACAGCTGGCGTCGGCCTTTTCGGTGCTCAATGAAGATGAAAAAGAGCTGGGTGTAGCGCTGGTTGATATTGGTGGCGGCACCACCGATCTGGCTATTTTTAGTGAGGGCTCTATTCAGCACACCTCGGCCATGGCTATTGGAGGGTACCATCTGACCAACGATATTGCTGTTGGGCTAAGCACCCCGCCGGCATATGCAGAGGAGCTCAAAAAAGAGTTTGGTCACGCCTATGCTCAGCTCATGAATCAAGAAGAAACCATTGAGGTGCGCTCCATTGGCACGCGCGAAATGCGCACGCTGCCGCGCCACTACATTGGTGAGATTCTCGAGGCGCGTGTGCGCGAAATTTTCGAACTGATTGCCCGCGAGATTGAGCGGGCACAGCTGCGCCACCTGCTGGCCTCGGGTTTGGTGCTCACCGGCGGCACCACGCTGCTGCCGGGCATGGTAGAGCTGGCCGAAGAGGTGCTGGATCTACCGGTGCGTCTGGGTGTGCCCAGGCAGATTGGCGGCCTGACCGATGCTGTCAGTAGCCCTATCTACTCCACCGGTGTTGGGCTGGTGCTGTATGGGGCGCAAAACCAAGATCACCGCCATTTTCGTGCACGTGAAGAGAATATTTATACAACTGTGAAGCGACGGATGGCCACATGGTTGCAAGATATGTTTTAATAAAAGAGTAAGAAGTAGACAAAAAGGGATGTGGCAACAGGGAGCTTAACCATGGAAGGAGCAAAACAAAAAGGACCGCGTATTCGTGTGATTGGTGTAGGCGGTGGCGGTGGTAACGCTGTCAACACCATGATTCAGCGCGGTATTGCCGAGGTTGACTTTATTGCTGCCAATACCGACGGGCAGGTACTAAACTCTAACCGCGCCGACACAAAGCTGCATTTGGGGTCTCGCATGATGGGCGCAGGCGCCAAACCCGAAGTGGGGGCCAGCGCTGCCAAAGAGAGCCTCGATCGCATTGAAGAGGTGCTGCGCGGATCTGACATGGTGTTTGTGGCTGCCGGTATGGGCGGTGGCACCGGCACCGGCGCAGCCCCCATTATTGCCGATGTTTCCAAGCGGGTAGGCGCGCTCACCGTGGGCGTTGTTACCAAACCGTTTGTGTTTGAGGGCAAGCGGCGCCGCAAGCTAGCCCAAAGCGGCATCGAAAACCTCAAGCAGGCGGTCGACACCCTCATTGTGGTGCCTAACGATCGCCTGTTGCAGCTGGCCGGCCCACAAACATCGATGACAGAGGCCTTTACCATGGCCGATGCGGTGCTGTTTAACGCAGTAAAAGGCATTAGCGACATCATTACCAAAGAGGGAATTGTGAACGTTGACTTTGCCGACGCTATTTCGGTGATGAGTGGCCAGGGCATGGCTCTCATGGGCATTGGCGAGGGGCGCGGCGACGATCGCTGTGTGGAAGCAGCCCGCCACGCTATCTCTAGCCCGCTGCTTGAAGATGTCTCTGTTGAGGGGGCCACCGGCATTTTGGTCAATGTAACAGGAGGCCCGTCGCTGTCGCTGCATGAGGTCAACGCAGCTGTTGAGCTCATTACCGACGCCGCCCACGAAGACGCCAACATTATTTTTGGCTATGTGGTCGATGACAAAAAAGGTGACGAGGTCTCTATTACCGTTATTGCCACCGGCTTTGCCGAGCAAAAACCGGTTGCCACATCGGGCCTAACAGCCGGTTTGCAGCAGCGCCCCACATATGGCGGTGCCGTCTATGGCCCCGCTATAACAACACAAGCGCCTGCTGCCACACAACCGCCCGCGCGAGCCATGCAAAACCCGTGGCGCTCACCGGCACCACAGCCCAACAAACCAACGCACGCAGCGCAGCAGCCCAAAGAGCAGCTGTCTGTACTGTCGCCCACAGAAGAGGAGAAAAGAACCGCTAAAAACAGCGAATACGATATTCCCACCTTCTTACGTCGGCACAACAACGCCCCCTCGTCGTCATAGGATCTGCTGCCTTGCGCTGTGCCAGCACTGCCTATTGGTTAGCTGTTTTTGGTGGAGCTGGCCTCAGCCCCCATGCACCCGGCACCGTCGGTACACTCGCCTCATTTGTACTATGGGGCCCGCTGCTGTGGCTGCAGCTCACCCCCTTTTTGTTTACACTCATTGCCCTCCTCACCACAGCCGTGGCCATTTGGGCAAGCCACAAAACAGCACAACAACTCGGCGGTGGCGATCCACAACAAATTGTCATCGATGAGGTAGCCGGCCAGGGCATCGCCCTCATTGGCTGCCCACCATCTATATGGGCTGTTGTCTGCTGCTTTGCCCTGTTTCGTCTATTTGACGCCATCAAACCATGGCCTATTTGCTGGCTAGACCGCAACATGCACGGCGGCTTAGGCATTGTGCTAGACGATGTAGCAGCCGGAATTTGCGCAGCTATTGTGCTGCAGGGCTTGTATTGGTTTGGTTGGTTTGTGTAGCAGGAATAATACCTATGAGGGTAGTCGCTGCTATGTGCTAGACGCTTGTGTTAGCTCGGTGTGGGCAATAGCAACCTGTTTGCCTCTAAATCCCATCCCCAAAGCAATCACCCTGCGCACACCGCGTTTGAACAAGTTGCTGTGGTAATGCAGATCCTGAATCTGCTGCAGCGCCTTTTGAGCAGAGGTCTGTAGCGAGTTTTCTGCTCGCAGGGCACGCTTAAACTCAAAGACAAAGCCAAGTTGTGTTTTGTCTTTGGGCTCTAAGGCTAAGTCGTAGCGGCCTAGGCCGCTGATCTGTTCCGACTCAATCATGTAGCGATCGCGCAGATGCTGCAGCATGCCTAAAATAAAGGCGTGGTAAAACCGCTCAGGTTGTTTGCCGCCGGTGTCAAAATAGCTGACACTTTCTAGCACAAACTCCTGAAACTCCTCGGCAAACTCTTCGATCTCCCCTTTTACCAGCACCTCAACCAGAGCGGCTGCATTGATGCCTGTACCACTTGTGAGCCAGCGGCGTAGCAGATCGTTGTAGACACACATCACCTCTTGGTTAGGAACGCGCAGCTGTACAAGATGCTCCAACGAACCGGGTTTTTTCTGGTGCGTTGCTGCTGTGACATAGCCACTGGCTAACAGCAATCCCCATAAATGCGCGCTGTTATTTTCCAAAAAACGTAGCGGCACATACTCTTTGACAATTTGTGTGGTGCTGTAGTTTGTGCTAGCCGACAGCAGTTCATGCAGCCCCTTTTTGGTGTCGGTATTGGCGCGGGTGAGTAGCTGATGAATGAGATAGTTATCACTGGTGTTAACCCAGTGTAGCCCTGGGTGGGCTGTTGGTTT
>JBCCEX010000039.1:0-10458 GCA_039030035.1 Myxococcota bacterium | reverse complement strand
GATGCTGCGCACATGCTGCGCATGGACCATATCTCACAAATTGAGACGGGGTACGAAAAGGGACTTGAAAAAGGTCGACGGCAGGGGCAGCAAGAGGGGCATCAAAAAGGGCTGCAAGAGGGGCATCAAAAAGGGCTGCAAGAGGGGCATGAGAAGGGAGCAAAAGATAAAGCCATTGAAATTGCCAAGGCACTCAAGGCCACTGGTGTGGATCTAGCCACTATTGCAGCAGCATCTGGCCTGTCGCAGCAAGAGATTAAGGCTCTTTAAGCCCAAATCGACGAAGCTGATCTTCTAACACACATTCCGCATATCTTTCGCATAAGGTTTTGACTTGTTGATATTTTTTTATTTCCAGATCCATCAATATTAGAAAATCCCTACCCGCGTCAAACCTGGATATCAAAAAAAATTTTTTGTTCCGTTCTGACTACACCATGATTTGTCCTGTACAACCTGCAACATTGGGGCTCTTTGTTGTTCGATCATTGAAAAAATCCAATGCTCTGTCAAGATGAAAAAATTCATATTTAGTGACCATACTTTACAGGAAAATCCCAGAAAACTCCCTTGGTTACTGTTTCATATCCAAAAAGGGGGCCTGGAACTTCAGTTCTCAGCCTGGATTTGGCCCGTGGTTGGCTTTTGACAAGCCAATATGCATACGAAGATTCTTTTCACAATGTTGTGTTAGTGTGTCGAGCCCTTGTTTGGTAACTGCTGACACACAAATAGCATTGGGCAGTGCCAGTAACAATGTATGTGGCTGGGTATTATCAGGTAGCTGGTCGATTTTGTTGAGCACCAGCAGGGTTGTTTTGTTGTGCAGCTGCATCTCCTCTAAAATATGCTGCACCGCTTGAATGTGGTTGTAGCACGAGGGGTTGCTGGCATCGACAACGTGTATGAGTAGGTCGGCTTCGTGTAGATGCTCTAGTGTGGCTTTGAAGGCGGTTAAAAGACCGGCGGGCAGGTTGCGGATAAAACCGACGGTGTCCATTAAAATGGCATCAAGCTGTTGCGATATGTGCCACTTTCGTGCTGCCGTATCGAGTGTGGCAAAAAGCTTGTCTTGCATAAGCAGCTGTGCATGTGCAAGGGCATTGATGAGTGTTGATTTGCCGGCATTGGTGTAGCCTACCAAAGCAATTGTTGGAAACGGATGTGCTTGGCGCCGTTTTGAGGTGAGTTGACGTTGTGAAGAGGCCTTGATGAGCTGCTTATTAATTTTTGTGATGCGTGTTTGCACTCTGCGCCGGTCGATCTCCAATTTGGTTTCACCCGGCCCTTGACCACCAATGCCCCCTGTAAGACGTGACAGACCCGACTGCTTTGTGCTGAGTCGAGGTAGACAGTAGCGCAGCTGTGCTAACTGTACCTGCAGCCGCCCGGCGCTACTGGTGGCGTGACGAGCAAAAATATCCAAAATCAGCATGGTGCGATCCATCACCTTGAGATCGGTTAGTTCACAAACGGCGCTCAGCTGCGCTGGTGATAGCTCACAATCAAAAATCAGCAGATCGGCTCCCATATACAATGCCTGTAATGCGACCTCTTCTACCTTGCCCTTTCCCATCAGCGTGCGTGGATCTAACTGTTTGCGTTGTTGCACAATTGTCTGCATCACCTTGACGTTGGCACAACGCGCCAGCTCTTGTAATTCGTTGATCCATGGCTGCCAAATACGTTTGGGCTGTTGGTACACGCCAATAAGAAGAGCTTTAGCCCTCAATGGCTGTGAGATCTGTTTGCTGGCAGGTAGGGCTGCTTGTGCTTGTGATACCAGTTCGGCTGTGGTCAGCTGAAAATCGCCAATATCGTCGATCTGCTGAATGTGGTAAGCCGGTTTAGCAGCATGATCCTCTTGATGGGTCAACACAGCCCACGCAACTCTTTTGGGCTGTTGCTCAAACACTTCGATCTGCACAACAGCATCGAGGCGGAGTGTTTGTAAGTCTCCCAACAGGTCGGCATCTATTTTGTAATCACCATCTGTCTGTTTGTTGTTGTGTGGTTTGGCAACGACCAAGCGCAGCCCCCGCAACCGTTTTGCCGAAGCGCGTAAACGACCTACATCGGGTAGATATAGGCGCGTGTTTTCTCCCACAATCACATAGGTGGTTTTGCCCCGGCGATCAAGCAGTAGGCCTATCATCCGCCCACTGCTACTGGCTAATTCGCACAACTGTTGTGCGGCTTGGGGTGTGGTGACATATGGACCTGTTTGTAGGTTTTCTAATGTGTTCAGCTGCTGCAGCTGGCTTGGCCGCAAAAACTGTGTGTTGCCAAAAATCCTATCTTGTGTGTGGCGCTTATGATTCATAGCGATTCTCTTGCAGTATGATGCTTATGCATCAGCAACAACAGTGTAAAACCGTTTGTTGCTGTTGTACAGCTTGACTCGAAATTGCGTTACCGTAAGAACACATACACCGTTGAGATAATCCATGCTGTGAGTGTGGCAGGCCAAAAGGTTAATCTCAAGTAGCGGTTTACCCATGTGATGGGGGGGGTTGTAGATGCAAAAAAGACGTTGGAAAATATAGCAACCATCATAATATAAGAAAAAAGAAAAAAGTGTTCCATGTATATCAACTCATTTATTTTTAACTCTTTTCGAAGAATTTGATGCAGCAAGACAACGGTAAATAAAACTGTTAGATATGCGCCGATAAGTTTTCCTCTTTCAACCTTTTTTTGAACCATAAAAAGCATATACAAGCACAATAGAGCTATGATTAAGGGTGTGCAGTAAAATGCGATGGGGTCTATGATCGCGCGTTTAATCGCAATGTGGTAGACGAGATTTGGTATGCCAACTAGGTGAGAATTCTCATCGAGCCCTAGTGTGTTTCTTGGTTTTTGTTCTGCATAGGCAAAGAAGCTTTTTTGAATGGAGATAGACTGCAGCAAAGCTGGATCAATACCGGGCTTGGATTGCGGATACAACAGGTCGTAGGAGTCTGCATCTGGCGTGAGAATTGCATTGGCGTCAAGATTGGTGTTTTCTAACATAATTGTAATATTTTGATCGTCAAATGGATAGCGCCAATGGTTGTTGTTTTGCGCAATGGCTGCTGTGAATTCCCATCCAACTACCTCTATATCTTTTTGCTGTTCGCGATAGATCTCTTGAAAATCGGCTTTGGTGGCGCCAGCAATCACCACACCCTGCTTGATGTTGGCGCCGATAGGGTATTTTTGCCAACAGTAGCCCGATACAACAGCATATTTAAAATCGATGAATCGAATGTCTCGTATCACAAGGCCGGTGGGAATTGCTACTGTGTTTAGGTTTTGTGTACGCGCTTTGCGAAATGATGTGACATAGCGATTGATCTCAACGCGCGCCAGCATAGGAGTGCTATGCTTCAGCTGTACATGAGGAGGCTCTAGCAGCATATAGCCCCAAAAGCCCATCAGTGTCAGCAGTGCACTGCCTGTAAAAACGGTAAAGTAGGCAGCAGCTCGATCAATTGGTACTGCTATGCTGTGTAAAATAAGGCCGGCAGCAAACAGAATAAGCAGAAACATAGAAATGAGAATGATTGTCATGAAGTATTTGAGAGTACGGTTTGCGGTTTGTAGATCCGACTCTTCAAAGGCGATGCCAAAAATCCAATCTGCTTGTGGAATGTATTTGGTATAGACCCAGGAGGGGCCCTTGCCATACATAGAGATTTTGTTGCTTTGCTGTGCCTGGGCAATGTGGTTGGCAAACTCTTTAACAGCTGTCAGCCCAACTGAATTGGTATTTTGAATAGAGAACTGTTTTTTGATATATCTATCAATTGGATGGTAAATGTATGTCCCTTTTGTATCAACAATAAAATTATACCCCGTTCCATGTAGATTGAATTTACTAACTAAATTGCGCAAGCTATCTAGGTCTTGCAATACCTCGACAGTGCCAATGGGGTGTTTTTTCTCTCGATCATCTGGACGATAAAACGGTACCACATACGATGAGATAAACTGCTGACCAGCGGTGTCAAAATAGGGATTGGTCCACATCGCTTGGTTGGTAGACATAGGCTTGCTGTACCAGTCGGTTTTGGGGCGTCCCAATGATTCTGGCAGCGTATAATCATAAAACTTTTGTACAAGTTGCAGTGCCAGACGATCTCCTTCTCGGTGAATATAAGGGGCATACAATCGCACATTGGACTTGTAGCTGTAGGGTGAGTAGGCAACGCCAATGCCAAAGACATCTGGCTGCTGTCGGACTATGCTTTTGAGTCGCAGAATGATGTCCTGTTTTTTGAGTTGGCCTGAACTGAGATCTGCAGACATCGAATAACCAGCATTTTGTATGTTATGAATGTGCTGCTGCAGCATTTGAGTTGCTTGTTGCACCTTGGTTTTCGCCTCTTGCTGTAGGCTTGTGTGCAGCCGGTTTTGTATCTGCATAAAGTGATATGCAGAAAACCCGATGCTGCAGGCTGTTATAGCAATACCGGTCCACAAAAAGCCATTGAGAGACCACTTGGCTTGTTGGTGCCAATCATCTTGCGGTGCATGGGTGTAGTGATACAGTGCATGTGTACGATCTTTGCGCCGTGCTAGCCAAATAAAAGCGACATTGAGTAGTAAGACAGCAGCAGCAGCTAGTAGGTAGGCGTTGCGTATCGAAGAGAAGAGTGACTGCTGCTTGAGTGTGGCTAAAATAGCTAAGTTGGCGTGAGGCGAGTATCTCCAAGCAGCTAATGTAATTTCTCCTTGCCTATTGCCGCTTTTTCCGGCGCCTTGGTTGCCATGCAGCGCCTGTTGTAGCCCCTGTAGCTGTGGCGACCCTATGTCGACAATCTGCTCCATTGTGCTCAATCCAAATGCGCGGCCAGCGTTGTATAAAACCCGTAGTTGTTGATTTTGAGTAAACCCCAACACGGTTTCAAAGGGGTATGGGTTGTTCTGTTCACGCTGCGTGATCATTTTCAGGATCTGTGCGCTGCCCACAGAGGCCATCACAACTCCTGCCAGTTTGTGCTTAACCGTAAAGGGTGTGGCCAGCAATGCATGCACACCTTGAGACACACTGTTTTGATGTAGTTTGGAGATAGAGGTGCCCATGAGTGTGATTGTTTTTTGAAACAGCTCCACCTCCTCTTTTGTTAGATCTGTTTTTTTATTGTCGGACAATTGAAAGAGAATTTTTTTGTCTTTTGATACAATAAAGATGTCGTCGAACTTAAAGGAGCTGTTTGCCCGCGATAGCAAAGAGTTTAACTGTTGTTCTGCGTCAGGGGATTTTTTGAGCAGCATCAGCTTCTTAAATGCACGGTTGCTTGCAAGTTTTTCTAAGTTGTTTTTGTTTTGCCCAATATAGGTATCAATCTCCTCATCTTGCTTGTCAATTTGCTGCTGTAGGTAGTCGATAACAGCTGTTTGTGTCTGCTGCAGTTGCCACATGTATCCGCCTAACAAAGCAAGTAGGCACAGTACTGGCAACAAGACTGTTAAGGCTCGCAGCAGGGTTGCGTTGTACTTTTTCATATCTCTTTTGTAAAAATTGTTACTGCAAGAACACATACACCGTTGACACAATCCATGCTGTGAGAATGCCGGGCCAGAAAATCAATCTGAGAAAGCGCGTTGACCATTGGGTGGGAGGATCTTTGGCTACCAGAAAAATGTTGGAAAATACAACAAGAATCATAATGTAAGATGTAAGAAAAAAGTGTTCGATATAAAGCATGGTGTCGGTCTGCAGCTGTGTGCGGAGAATTTGGTGCAGCAAAACAATCGTAAATAGCAGTGCCAAATAGGCGCCAGCAAGGTCACCTCTGGCAATTTTGTGCTGCATCATAAACAGCAGGTAGATGCAAATGAGCACGGTAATGAGCGGGATAACATAAAAAACGATGGGATCTACAATGCCTCTCTTAATTGCGACGGAGTAGACAAGGTTTGGAATGTAGATCAAATGCGAGTTTTCATCTAGACCCAACCTGTTTTTGGGCTTTTGCTCTGAGTAAGAAAAAAAGCTTTTTTGAATGGATACCGATTGCAGCAGGCCTCGGGCAATGCCTGGTACCGATGTAGGGTGCAGCAGATCATAAGAGTCTGCATCTGGTGTGAGAATCACATTGGCATTCAGATCGCTGTTTTCTAGCGCAATGCTGATATTTTGATTATCAAATGGGTAGCGCCATGGGTTGTTGTGTTGGGTGATGGTTGCTGTAAACTCCCAGCCAACCACCTCAAAATCTCCTTTTGGTTCGCGATAGACCTCCTGAAAATCACTGTCAACGGCGTTGGAGATAACAACCCCTTGCCTGAGGTTTGCGCCGATGGGATATTTTTGCCAGCAGTAGCCCGATATGGTGGCATGTTTAAAATCGATGAATTGAATATCCTCCAGCATAATGCCGGTGGGAATGGCCAACACAGAGAGGTTTTCTGCTCGTGCTTTGCGAAATGATGTGACGTAGCGATCAATTTCGAAACGTTCTAAAATCGGTGTGCTGTGTTGCAGCTGCACACGGGAAGGCTCTAGCAGCATGTAGCTCCAAAAACCTACAAGTGTGAGTAGGGCGCTGCCTGTAAAAATAGCAAAATAGGTAGCGGCTCGATCGATCGATGCGGTTAAGTTTTGTAGTAATAAACTGGTGACCAAAAGGGTGAGTATAAACATAGAAATAAGAATCATTGTTATAAAAAATTTCAATGAATTATTTGAGGCATGAAGATCCGATTCTTCAAAAGCAATACCAAAAATCCAGTCTGTGCCAGGAATGTATTTGGTGTAGACCCACGATGGGCCATCGCCATACATGGAGATCTTGTTGCTGGATTCTGCCTGGGCAATATTGTTGGCAAGATCCGCAACTGCTGTTAGATTCTCTGCAGCGATATCTTGAATAGAAATTTGTTGTTTTATATATCGTGCAATTGGGTGGTAAATATAGGTGCCTTTTTTGTCGATAATAAAATTGTATCCGGTGCCATGCATGTTAAAATTGCTGACTAAGTTGTGCAAACTGCTTAGATCTTGCATCACCTCAATGGTGCCAATGGGGTTTTTTTTGTCTTGGTCGTTTGCGCGGTAAAATGGCGTCACATACGAGGAGATAAATTTTTGACTTGCCGAACCAAAATAGGGGGCCATCCACATCGCCTTGTTGGCAGACATGGGCTTGTTGTACCAATCGGTTTTGGGTCTGCCCAGCGATTGCGGTAGCGTGTAATCATACACATCTTCTACCAGTACGCTCACAATATTTTGACCGTCGCGCTTCATATAGGGGGCATATAGTCGTATATTGGGTTTGTAGCTGTAGGGTGAGTAGGCAACACCAATGCCAAATATTTCGGGTTGCTCTTTGACAATGCGCTTCAGCCGTACAGAGATATCCTGTGCTTTGAGGCGGCCTGATTGAAGATCTGCGGCTACTGAGTCGCCAAGATTTTTCATGTTGTTGATGCGGTTATCAAGCAGTTGGCTTGCTTGCTGTACTTTGACCCGTGCCTCTTGATCGAGGCGGTCGTGTAGCTGGTTTTGTGTTGCAATCAAGCGATACCCAAAAAAACCTGTGTTGCTGGCTGCAATAACAATGCTGAGCCACAAAAAGCCATTTAGCGACCATTTGGCTTGCTGATGCCAGTTGTTGTGTGGGGCATAGCTGTAGCGACATAGCTCATGCGAGCCATTTTTTCGCCGCGCCACAAAAACAAAAATGAGATCCAACAGCAAAACAAGCGCAGCCGCTAGCAGGTAAGCGTTGCGTGTTGAAGAAAAGAGCGATTGCTGCTGCAGCGTAGCGAGCATGGCAAGATTGACATAGGGTAGATATTTCCAGGCAGCTAGTGTGGGAGTTCCCAGTCGGTCTGTGCTGTTGCCAGCACCCTGTTTGCCATGAAGTGCCTGTTGCAGCTGCTGTGTTTGTGGTGAGCTCATATTCATTATGCGCTCTGAGGCTCTGAGTCCAAACAGTTTGCCGGTGCTGTACAAAATATGCAGCTGTTGGTTTTCAGAAAATGCCAGCACAACTTCAAAGGGGTATGGATTGTTCTGCTCACGGTGCGTGATAATTTTATGGATCCCTTCACTGCCCATCGAGACCATCACGACTCCTGCCAACCGGCGCTGCAGCACAACAGGTGTGGCCAACAGCGCATGCGCCTCTTGGTCTGCGCTGTCTTGCCCCAGCTTAGAAATAGTGGTGTCCATGAGTGTGATTGTTTCTTGAAAGAGCTTTTTTTCTCTTTGTGTTAGCGATGTTTTTTTGTTGTCCGACAGCTGAAAGAGAATCTCCTGCTGTTTCGATACAATAAAAATGTCGTCGAACTTAAAAGAGCTGTTTGTCTGCGATAGCAGAAAGTTCAGTTGTCTCTTTTTTTCTGGGGAGTCTTGTAGCAAAAGCAGCTGCTGAAACGAGTTGTTGTTTGCCAGCTTTGCTACATTTTCTTTATTTTGTGCGATGTACTCATCAATCTTCTCTCCCTGTATATCGGTCTGTTTTTGCAGATAAGCGATCACAGATTTGCGCATGTGCTGCTGTTGCCATGTGTATCCAACCAGTAAGGCCAGTAGGCACAAGGCTGGCAGCAAAACCGTTACGGTGCGCATCGCCATTGCTGTGGATCGATTCATTTCTTGCTTGCCTCATAAGCGGTAGGTCCGTGCCACCGACCGTGCCATTGTTTGTGCAGATTTTGGAGAAAAGCTTGCCACTGCTTTGGAGTGCGAGAGGAGGGGTACGGTTTGGGCCACACAGGTGAGTTGGAGCTCCAGACCACATCAAACTGCCCATCTTGTCGAATTTTGCCAATGCGTGCCGGCTCCCAGGTGCCGTTGTTGTGGTGATCCACATGCACAATTCCATGAGGCGCCTCAAATGTTTGACCATGAATAGCACGACGCACTGTAGCAACATCGGCCGTACCACTTTTTTGCACCGTTTGCGCCCAAACCAAAACGCCAAAGTAGGCCGATTCCATCGAATCATTGGCAACCAAGCCATCGCGCCCTTGCCGCCGTGCCAGTTGCGATAAAAAAGCTTGGTTGGGCCGCGACGGCAGACTTTGAAAGTAGCTCCAAGCTGCATAATCCCCAGACATATTTTCTGGCCCAAATTGGTGCAACTCGATTTCAGACAAGCTAAACGAAAGCGTCGGCACTCTTTCGGTCGAAATACCTGCCGCACGCAGCTGCGCAAAAAAAGGTTTGTTGGTACGACCGCTAATGGTATTGATAATCACCGTCGGTTTTGCCGCAACAACTTTACGCACAACCCCCTTAACATCTTTTGTACCCAGCGCAAAATAGTGCTCCCCCACCATCTCACCCCCCAAAATACCAACATAATCCTTAACAATCGCCGACACAGCACGCGAGTAAATATAGTCTGACCCAACAACAAAAAACCGCTTGCCCAACCGCTGAAAAGCCCAAGAGACAGCCGGAATCACCTGCTGATTTGGTATAGTCCCCATGTAAACAACATGCTTAGAGGCATCTAGCCCCTCAGAGTTAGCCGGATAAATTAACAGATGCCGATGCTTCTCAAACACCGGTTTAATAGTCCTACGATTTGATGCCCCCCCCCCACCAAACACCACAACCACCCTCTCTTGCGCAATCAACCGCTCAGCCTGCCGAGCAAACTGCATATCATCCGACCCCCCATCAGCCGACACCACCTCAATCTGCCGCCCCAACACCCCCCCCCGCCGATTGATCTCATCAATAGCCACCAACGTAGCATTGACCACAGGCAATTCACACGCAGCCTCCACCCCTGTCAACGAATGCAAAATCCCCACCCGAATCGGCTGCGCAACACCCCCATCACGCACCATCCACCAACCAGCCACACCCCCCCCAACAACCAGGGCACCACACAACCCCAACAACACCCTTTTCACTACACCACCCATGACGTTCTCCGCGTGTCTATAAAACACCAACACAACGCATATTATTCCTCGCTATAAAAAACATGCCCAAAAAATCCCCCGCAAATTATTACATGGGAATAATGCACTCTAATGCGTTTGTTAATAGAGTTATGAAAGGAAACAAAACAAAGGAGGTTATGATGAACAAACATACACACTTAGCCCTATGGGCTTTTATCGGCATCACATGCTGCGTGATTGGCTGCGGCAATAATGAAGCCAAAGGGATTGACGAGAGTAATTTAGCTGCGTCAGATCTTTTTGATCAAGCACAGGCTCTTAAAAAGGATCAACAATGCCGGGGCATTAAGAAGGGAGGAAATGAGGAAAGTATTGATTTCCTTGTTAAGTGTTCTGAGGAGATAGGTTGCAAAGCATATGCATCTAATACAATTTGCAGGGTTAAATGTAATATTCTTAAAGACCAAAAAACATGTGAAACATTTACCGGTATAGGTGATCTTTCGCAGATTAAACAGTGTAAATGGGTGCAAACAAGTTGCATTAAAAAAAGTTATAAATTTTTCAAGGTTAAAACTACTTGTGATGAATGGCGTC
>JBCCEX010000038.1:0-10573 GCA_039030035.1 Myxococcota bacterium | reverse complement strand
GGAAGTCGGGCGGCATGCGCATGGTTGAAGAAGGTGCCTTGAAAGGGCTTGATGCTGTCTTTGGCATTCATGTAGATTTTACAGCAGAATCTGGTACGGTTGGCTCCTGCGCTGGCCCAATGCTAGCCGCAGCCGACCATTTTAAGATCATCATCAAAGAGCTGACGCAGGCGTCCAGCACATAGCGCAGCGACTACCCTATGATGTTTGTAACACGTAACATGAAAACGAAGATAAATTACCTGGTAGTGCACAGCCCTCAACTGCAGGGGTCGTGGCAGATGGTTGAGTCGATATTTATAAGTGTGATAAAAATAGTGCGATAGGAGTAGGCTGTGCCCAAACAGCAAAGCGATGTTTGAAGAATTACACAGTGGGCAACAACTTCTGCAGCAGGCGTTGGGTCAGCAACAGCTGATTATTGCCAGCCTCTCATCTTTTATAGCAGGTCTTTTAAGTGCATTTTCTCCCTGTGTCTATCCGTTGATTCCGATTACGCTTGGTGTTATGCAGGGGGTAGGCGTTAGCGGCAATGCTTGGCGCGGGCTACGCCTCTGCTTGGCTTATGTTGCTGGCATGGTGCTGCTGTTTTGTGTATTGGGGATTGTCTCTGCCAGTGCAGGCATGCTACTGGGGGCAGCGCTGCAGCATCCTTGGCTGCTATGTGCAATGGCTGCTTTTTTCTTTTTGATGGCCTGCAGTTTGCTGGGTGCCTTTGAGCTGTCGTTGCCCATCTGGTTGTCGCAAATATTGAGCCAAGTGGGTGGCGCCGGTTATTGGGGCGCTTTTTTGATGGGGCTGGTTGCTGGTGTGTTGGCCGCGCCTTGTAGTGGGCCTGTGCTGGCAGTGATTTTGTCTTTGGTAGCCCAGCAAGCAGATCGGGGAGTGGGCATTGTATTGATGAGCAGCTATGCACTTGGTTTGGGGCTGCCCTTTTTGCTGCTTGGTACCTTCTCATATGCGGCAAGCAAGCTGCCCAAAAGTGGTCCCTGGATGGTGTGTGTGAAGCATGTACTGGCCATCTGTATTTTGTGCGTTGCAATTTACTACCTGCAGTTGGGAATTCCGCTTTTGGCCGATGAACTTGAGATGATTGCCCTCAGCAATCCGCTGCCGATTGCTGCTGTAGCGTTGATGATGGCTGCGCTTGTTGTATGGAACACAACATGGCGCAGGGCACGCGTAGCGCTTTTTGTGCGTGTTATCAGCGCTACAACACTGGCAGTAGCGTTGTGGCTAGCAGGAATATGGGCGCAGCAGCTACAGCAGCGTAGCCATACACGGTTGCAGTGGCATACGATAGCGCAACAAGATGCTGTGTTGCAGCGAGCGCAGCAGCTGCTTGCAACAGCACAGCAGGCCAAGCAGCCTGTTATTATCAGTTTTTCTGCACGATGGTGTGCTGCTTGTCGCATGTTTGAGCGCACCACCTTGAGCAATAGTCGGGTGGCACGGGCGTTGCAGCATGTGATGCGTATTAAAGTGGATCTGACACTCGATCACCCTGACTTAAGGCGGCTCAAGCAGCGCTATGATGTGCACGCTGTGCCCACCACGCTGTTGTTGCAGCCTGGCAGCAATCACGTTCTTGAGCGTGTATCGGGTTTTATGCCTCCTGGCCAGCTGCTGCGCTTGTTGCGCCAATTTGGTTTTGACCGCGGTTTGCATCATCATGAGTAGAAACAATCTTCTTGGCAAAAAGCGTGGTACAGTAAAGTAATGCGCAAAAATCTAAGACATCCACGCGCCAAGAGGGGCTTAGACCAAAGAACTTGGCAGCAACAGCTGGATGATTTTTTTGCTGAGCAACAGCAACCCATGCAGTTTCCGGCTGCTGTGCAAACACAGGTACGTCGTATGCCAGACGAACCGACAGCAAAAGACTGTCGTGGGCGTCGCGATTTAACAAAGCTGCCACTATGCACAATTGATGATGAAACTGCTCAAGATTTTGACGACGCTGTTTATGGTGAGGCGGTCGATCAGCAGCTGCGTGTTGTGGTGGCAATTGCCGATGTAAGCCACTATGTCAAGCCAGACACACTGCTAGACACGCAGGCTCAAAAACGTGCATTTAGCCTCTATTATCCAGCCAACTGTATTCCCATGTTGCCTCATAAGCTCTCTGCAGGGCTTTGTTCGCTCAAGCCTGATGTTACTCGCTTGTGTGTGGCTGTCGATATGCAAATTGATGCACATGGTCATATCTACAAGGTCGATCTGTACCGAGCGTTTATGCGTAGTCATGCGCGCCTCACCTATAAACAGGTGCAACAATGGATACAGCCACAGGGTCAGCCAAAACAAGGCAGTATTCCAAAAACGGTTACCAAGAGCCTAACTGTACTGCTTCAGGTATCTCGCTTATTGCGGCAAATTCGGCAAGACAAGGGTAGTTTGCGGCTGCATGTACCGCAGCATACGGTGCGGTTAAATGCCTCAGGCCAGCCCGCATCAATTGACGAGACGCCTAGAATAGAGGCCTATCAACTGATTGAGGATTTAATGATAGCAGCCAATGAATCGGTGGCGCGCTTGGCTGTACGCAAAAAAATCCCCTGTCTGTTTCGTGTTCATCCTGCTCCCAAAAAAGAGAAGCTGGCACAGTTTGTTGTGATTGCACAGAGTTTGGGCGCTATCGCCTCCTCGCTAAAATTTAAACCCGAGCAGGTCACCAATCGATCGTTGACCCGTTTGCATGAACATATTATTGGCAAGCCACTGCAAGGGATGCTCGACCCGCTGCTGTTGCGCTGTATGATGCAGGCTAGCTATAGCAACCAAAATACAGGACATTTTGGTTTGGCGTCGGGTTGTTATGCCCACTTTACCTCTCCTATCCGCCGCTATCCCGATCTCATGGTGCATCGCTTTTTGCTGTCGCATATACCACCTACAGCTGCTGCATCTACCAAAAAGCTTAAGTTGCCAACAGCCGACCAGCTGCAGGAGTTGGCACAACATTGCAATCAACGTGAACGAGAGATCATGGATACAGAGCGGCAGTTGATCTCCATGCATCAAGCCTGGGTCATGCAGCAATACATAGCAAAAACAGACAGCGCAGTTGTGGTGGGCTGCAGTGCAATCGGTCTATTTATGCAGCTGAAGTCGTTTGGTGCAACCGGTTTATTACCCATCTCCAAAATGGGAAAAAGGCGCATCGCTTTTGATGCGATTCGTCTGCGTCTTATCGAAACAGCCACGGGGCATTGTATTCAAATGGGCGATAAGCTACGTGTGCGCATTGCCGGTGTGCATGTCAGTAAGGGGCATGTCGATTTACTACCCGTTCGCCCAGTTACCTGTTTGCGCGATCTGCATGTGCAATCGGTACAGAATCAATGACATGATTTTATGATCGATCGACATCGAGCCTATGTTTCTGCCACACAGCTGCAACAAGCGCGTACAGCAGATGCGTTTGTGCTGCCGCCTGATGTGTGCCACCGCTTTGTGCGGGTATTGCGTTTGCCGCATCAAGCAGCGGTTGCTTTGTTTGATGGCACTGGTTTGGCCGTATATGGCAAACTCAATATCCGGGCAAAGCCGGTCTGTTTAACCAACATCCAGCTGCAGCAGCATGTGCAATCCGCACCCCATTTGCATATTGCACAGGCACTGTGTCGACCAACTAAGCTACAAGAGGTGGTACGCAACTGCACCCCGTTAGCGGTTCAGCGTTTTATCTGGTTTCATAGTAGCCGCTGCACACATAGCCCCAAAGAGGTACGTTCACACCACTTGCAGCATCTACAACGTATTGCACAAGATGCTGTGCGCCAGTCGGAGCAGTGGCACATGCCACATATCGAACAGCCCATTTCGTTTGCTGACCTACTCACATCCTGCAGCACATTTGATGGATTGTGTGTTGTAGGCGACCCCCATTCTGATATCTGGATTGTACAGCATCTGCTGCAACCCACACAGCTGCCCAGCAGCGCTTTGGTTATAATTGGGCCTGAAGGGGGGCTGAGCGACACTGAAAAAGAGGCGCTGCAGCAGCAAGGCGCTGTTTGTGTAAACTGGGCATCTTTTGTATTGCGTACCGAGTTGGCTGCTTGTGTTGCACTGACTGCTGTTCACAATGCAATGCGTTTAAGGAGCCTGCAGGCCAATTGCTAGCGCAAAGCCCAGCAGCACCAAACCCCCAAGACGGTTGATGCGATTTTGCCAAGGTGCCAAGCGTTGCGCAACAGCATTGTAAGAGAGCAGTGTAGCAAGCGCTACAAACCACAAAATCGCGCTGACAACAATATAAACTGCCAAGCTGATTTGTATATAAAGAGGGGGTTGCAATCGTATGAACTGCGCCCACAAAGTCCAAAAAAACAGACCGGCTTTAGGATTGAGAAGGTTGCATAGAAAGCCCATGCGAAACGCCTTATATGCCGTTGGTCGCTGTAGGGTATTGCCCTGCTTGAGCTGCTGTAGCTTTTTGGCGGGCATGCTGTGCAGCAATATAAGAGCCCCAATAGCTGCTAAATAGGCGGCTCCCACCAATTGTAGTATTCGTAATAGGGCAGGAAATTGCGTTGCCAGTATGTCAATGCCAGCAAAACACCCCATAATATGCATGCTCACAGCCGCACCAATTCCAATAGCTGTCTGCATCCCTGTCAGGCGCCCAAACAGCAGGCTATTGCGTACGATCAATACAAAATCGGGGCCGGGACTCATCAACGCAAGAGTGTGGATCACAGCAAATGCAAGCAAAATAGACATAGCTCTATTTTACACCACCTCATGCTGCCAGTAGGTCAGTCCCGATTTACACATGGCGTACAACAGCAACAGCTCGCTGCTGATTGTGCGGCAAGCTATAGGTAACCACCTGCCCAATCTGCAAACCCATGTTTTGTAGATACTTGTTAACAGCCTCTATCTGCTGCGGCGTTACCCATAGCGCCAATAAGCTGTCGTTGCTTTGCCGCATACACTGTGCAGCTATGCTTATGCGTTTAGCACAAAACGTTGCTCGACTCAGCACACAGTTTGCCAAAGGGCAATCTGGCGCTTTGCCATGCTGCGGCCGAACATGCTGTAGCTGCATGTGAGCAACAGCTATCTGCAAAAACGAGCATTTCTTGCGGCAGCTGTCTAATAAACGCACGGAGATTTGTGGCCATAACACCGCCGCTATCAATCCAGGAAATCCAGCGCCGCTGCCCACATCCAATACATTTGGTGGCAATGATAGCTGTTGTAGCGGCAGCAGACTATCTATGTAATGCTGCATAACAGCCTGCTTTGGTGTGCATACACGTGTCAAATTGTGCACCCGATTCCACTGCTGCAGCAAAGAAAAGTGGGTTGTTAACATCTGCTGCTGCTGTTGCGACAAGCTCATAGCGTATTGCTGCAAAGCCTGCTTGAGCTCTTGCGCAAAGCAATCGTTTAGGTTGGTTGCAGATGCATCTGGCACAATTTTATTCTGTTGAATCTGTATTGCATCTTATCGGCTGCAGCAGTTTGCCGCAAACTGTGCATGCCTCTCTTTTTACCAAGCGCGCATCATAACAGCCTCGTCAGGTTGCATTGACAGAAAAAAATCGTAAGAACTAGACAAATCATCTAAGCAGGGGTAACCTGATTATGATCAAGATAAAGCGCCGTTTTGGTGCGATACATTTCGTGTAAAACAGGCGCCTTTGGCGTTAGCCAGCGGTTTCCAACAGGAGGTTCCCATGCAGACACAAACAGCACAGCAACAATGTCTTTCACACACACTACAGCAGCCCAGCGCCGATGTGCATGAGGTGGTTACTCAGCTATGCAAAAAGATTCGGCAGCAGGGCGATCACCCCTATGCTACAGTGCAGCAGCAGATCGACATGGTGCAGCAGCTAGCCCAGTTTGGAATCGGGCAATATCTACTGTTGCATCGCGGGCTCAACGCCCACTGGTCCCGTTACCTCAAGCTGCTGTATCCTGAAAAGTATCGCGCCTTGGGCACAAACATCGATGGCGAACCCTTCACACCCATGGAGAGTTGGTACTTAAATACACCGCCGGCCCAGGCCACACAAGAGAGCTGGCGCTGGTGTCGCGAGCAGCTACAGCAGCATGTTTGTGATGGTGCAACATTGGCCAGTGTGCCTTGTGGCGCACTAGATGACCTACTCGAATTGAACTTTGCCAACTGCCGCAACATCTCTCTTATAGGGGTAGATGTCGATCCAGATGCACTGCGTCTGGCTCAAGAAAATGTACAAGCATATGGTTTGAGTAAATCGGTTAAGCTGCTGCAGGCCGATGCTTGGAATATGCATGTTAACGGTGAATGGGATGTGCTCACCAGCAAGGGCTTAGCCGGATACGAACCCGATCCCAAGCGACTGTTGCAGCTGTATCAACAATTTTATCAAGCACTGAAACCGCAAGGTATTTTGATTACCAATCTATGGGTGCCTCGTGAAAACTGGCCAACATCTAACACCTCTCTCAGTGCCAAGCAACGTTATGATTTACAGCTATTTGAAGTGTTAACGCGTCATATATTGCAGGTCAGGTGGAGCTATACTACACAAGAAAAGGTACATCAGCTGTTGCAGCAGGCCGGTTTTACAGATATCTGCTTCCAGCCAAGCAGCAGCGGTATTTGTATATTTACGACAGCGCGTCGTGCATCGTAGGAAAGAGCAACAAACGCAAAAAATACCAAGCAACCAGCCTTATGAGCACAAAGTTGCTAGCGGCCGCCAGCAACCTTATGTTCAAGCTTGGCTAACAGTTGCGTGATGCGCTGTTTGGATAGGTGCGTGATCTTGCGGACCTGCTCCAGGGCCATGCCCTCTTTGAGCATACCAACGGCAGCCTTTTCCAAACCCTCCTGTTTACCCTCCTGTTTACCCTCTTGTCGACCCTCCTGCTGACCCTCTTGTTTCCACTCTTTTTTTAACACTTGTGCTATCGACATAATTTGCCTTTTCGTATTGCCGTGAAGGCCCTCTTTTAGCCTCATTATAAACTCTTGCGCCGATTCGTGTCTACTGCCGGTTAGGATATAAAGAAATATTTCGTTGAGCATAGCCCTGCTGTGTTGTCGCGGTAATATGGCGTGCAGCAGGGGTTCCGAATCAATCAATGCCCCAGCGGGGTCGTCGTGTGCCTTTTGCATCAGCAGCAGCATGGCATCTAGCTCTGGGCAGGAGCTTTTTTTGATAGAGGGCATGTCGGTTAACTGCACCAGTTGAGGCGGCTTGCCGACACAATCATAGGCCCATTTACGCGCGGCTGCAGGCAGCTTGCTGTAAATATCTAAGGAACCGGTCCACCTTTGGTTGCCGTTGGCAAGAATCAGAGTCCATATGATGGGCGGCAGCTCACTATGTTGGTCGTAAAGGTCAAATTCCAAAACCCGCCCGCGCGCAATGGTTAGGCGCAGCGGAATTTGGTCGTTAGGATTGGTCTCTTGTTCGATGTCCGATTGTTTATAAATTATAAAAAAAACAGTGGATCCACATCAATGCGCAAACTGCAGTGCTGTCGGCGTAGTTGTTGCTGTAAGGCAGCGTCTTGTTGCAGGCAGTGCAGCAGTTGTGCCCGCGTATGTACCTGCATAGTGCGCAGATAGATGTGGTAGCGAAAATGTCCGCGCAGCAGGTTGATGGGGGCAGGGGCAGGGCCCAGCAGCTGGGTGGAGCGTTGCATGTTGTGTTGTGCAACCGCGGCTTGTAGCCAGCTACAAACAGTGCGCGCTGCTTGTCGTACGCTTTGCTCTTGCTTGCCTTGTATGCGTACAAGGGCAGAGCGGCTAAAAGGGGGTTGGCAGTGCCGTTGCCGCAGCTGCATTTCGGTGTGGGCAAAGCCGCTGCTGTCATGCTGCTGTGCACAGCGAATGGCTGGATGGTGTGGGTTGAAGGTCTGCACAAACACCTGCCCTTGGCTTGCACCTCTGCCGGCGCGCCCGGCCACCTGTGTGAGCAGCTGAAAACTCTGTTCACTTGCACGAAAGTCGGGCATGCATAGGCCGGTATCGGCCAGTATCACTCCTACTACGGCTACCTGCGGAAAGTCGTGTCCTTTGGCAATCATTTGGGTGCCAATGAGAATGTCTGTTTTGCGCTGCTGCATGTTGTGCAGAATTTGTTGCAGCAAACGGGTGCTGTGTGCCGTGTCGCGATCGAGTCGCGCAATGCGAGCCTGCGGAAAGCGTAGCTGTACCTCCTCTTGCACCCGCTCAACCCCTAGGCCCAAAGTCAGCACCTTTTGCTGGCTGCAGTGGGGGCAAACCGATGGCATCGGGCAGCTGTGGTCACACTGATGGCAGCGCAGCGCATGGGCCTTTTTATGAAAGGTAAGTGATACGGCACAGTGCGGACAGCCCAGTACATTGCCACAAGAGCTACACAAAGCAAAGGCGCTGTAGCCACGGCGGTTGAGCAGCAGCATTACCTGTTGCTGCTGCAACAGAGCCTGCGCCATGGCATCTTGCAGCGGTTGCGACAGCACACACAACGATTGACCAGCAGTCAGGGCTTGATCCTGCTTGCGCGTGGGCGCGTGCTGCCATCGGGCGCGTAGATCTATCACATGCACCTGCGGCAGTTTGCCTGCAGCACCCACACGCTGTGTGAGGCGCAGATGCTTTAGCTTGCCCTGTGCAACATTGTGCAGACTCTCCAGCGAGGGTGTTGCCGAACCCAGCAGCACAACGGCATGGTCGTTTTTGCCACGCCACAGCGCTACATTGCGCGCATGGTAGGCCACAGCACCCTCCTGCTTAAAGCTGCTGTCATGCTCTTCATCGAGCACAATCAAACCCAGATTGTGCAGTGGCGCAAACAGCGCACAGCGTGCGCCAACCACCACACGCGGTTGCTCTTGTCGCAGCGCCAGCAACACATCGCGTCGCTGCGCCGCGGTCAAGCCCGAATGCAGCGGCAGCACATCTTGCTGCAGCGCCTGCGCAAATCGCGCCGTCAACATAGGTGTTAGGGCGATCTCCGGCGCCACAATCAAAATACTCTTGCCCTGCGCCAGCAGTGCCTTGGCAACATGAATATACACCTGGGTTTTACCCGATCCGGTCACACCCTCAAGCAAAAAAGCACGCTGCTGCTGGTTGGCCAAAATAGCCCGCACCGCCTGTTGCTGCTGCTGGTTCAAACAGATAGGCTGCTGTTTGGCTGCCGCGTTGTTGCTGCGATGATGCCAATCAGGTAGCGCCACCTGCTGTGTCAGCGATACCCGACCAAGTGCCGCCAGGCGTTGTACATGATGAGCGCTTCGAGCAAATTGACGCTGCAGTTCGCTGCTACAAATTCCCTGTGGACAGACACGTATGGCCTCATCAATACGCTGCAGCAGCTTGCAGCGCTTAGGTATCGCCTCTGCTTGCGGTAGCGCGGTGATCCAATAGCGCTGTCTTGCAGCAGTTTGCTGGCCCGTAGCCGGAGGCAGACACAGTTTTAGCACCTGTCCCAAGGCAACATGGTAGTATTGCGCAACAAACCGGCATAGCTGCATCTGCTGCGGCGTTATCAGCGCAGGTTCGTTGGGCACCCGCACCACCGATTTTATTTTTGCCGCCGGCAGATCGCTGGCAGCAGCATGGCCACACACCACACCCCACACCACACGACTGCGCAGCGGCACCTGCACCCGTGCCCCCACGCATGGCAACGGTTGCGGGCAACAGTAGGTTAGCGGCGGCTTGAGCCCCGCTGTTGCCACATAAACATCAATGAGTCCAATGCCCGAACTAGCACTCTTGGATAGCTTTTTGCAGGGCAGTTTCAACGTTTTTTGCAATCTCCCCCTTAAATGGTTTTGTCAATAGACCCAGTTTAATCTGCACATCAATCTGTTTACTTTGTACCTGCAGCGTGCCGACTGCTGGTCCACTAAAATGGCACATATCTTTTTCCCAAGCCACTTTGGCATAAAATTTACCCGCCTCCTTCTCTATCACGCTAGCAATGTGCTGCTGTAGCTTTTGCGCATCTTTATCGTGCTTCATCTTAATATGAATATCGGCCATGTGCTGCCTCCCTGCCCTGTTTTAACTCCTCTTGCCTTTTTTATTTTAACGCAAGTTAGCCATAAAAGGGAGGTTCAACAGCACATGAGCTGTTACCGAGCCTAAATACCTCTGCCGTTACGCACAGCAACAGCCGTTTGTCGGCGGTGCTCTTGCTTCTCTAGGCCCGGTACATCTAAAAAATGGCTCACCTCACGACCATGCATTTTCCAGCGAGGGTTTTGCCGCCTGTTTTCTACCCAGCTCTGCCTTAGCAAGCGCCCCAGTGTATGCCGCCCACTGTGAGCCTCTGGCTCCTCCAGTGAGTGATGCGGTACCCAACTCATACAGCTAGACGGGTAGATAGACTTGAGTTGGGTATAATCACCCGGCGCAGGTGGATCGTGTTTATGATTTGCATCGGGCAGCTGCATGCTATCTTGTCTCGGTGCAGTCTCATGCTGCATACCGCAACCAACCAGTAGGGTGGGCAACCAACAGCAAGCCATCGACTGTTTCCATCTCTTGTCTCGCATATCCATGAACAACCTCCTAGCACATTTCAGTAGGCTCTTTATATATTATAATTGTTGAATATATATAGAG
>JBCCEX010000037.1:0-10807 GCA_039030035.1 Myxococcota bacterium | reverse complement strand
CTGCAGTTGCCCGAGGCCTTTTGCCACAGCAGTGCACAGCAGCAGGCAACGCATGAAGATTACACCCTCAAGCTCATTCTCGACTCGTCGCTGACCCAGGCTTTGCAACAGCAGTTTGCCGATCAAGGAATCGAGCCAAAGCATGTTGCATCGCTCATTAGGCCGCTGCCGGCCCAAAAGCTGTTTACGCACAATCAACTAGATTACACCCCTATTTTGCAACAGATCATTTCGTCGCAGTGCGATGCCGATCGCATGGATTATCTGCGTCGAGATAGTTTTTTTGCGGGTGTAGATTACGGTAAGTTTGACGCAGACTGGTTGATGCACAACGTGGTTCCTATTCAGAAGGAGGGGGCGGTCTATTTGGGCATTTTGGGGCGGGCGCTGTTTGCTTTTGAAGATTTTTTGCTATCGCGTTATCACATGTTTTCGGCTGTCTACCTGCACCACACGCCGGTGCTGTTTGGCGAGCTGCTGCGTCGCTGCTTTTGTAGCTTGGGTGACTCTTTTGCCCTGCCTGCAGATGTAGAGGGCTATTTGAGTATCGACGACATTACGGTTTGGAATACGCTACGCACAAGCCTCAACCCATGGGCTCGCCTCATTGTGCAGCGTCGCCCCTACCATCTGTTGATAGAGCATCGCGGCAAAAAGCAGCAGCACGATGATGTTGATCTGCAGCATCTGCATGCGCATTTGGTGCAGCAGGAGCTAGAGCCGGTTATGATTGACTCGCAAAGCACGTTGGTACAGTCTCGTGCAACTACCAATGAACTGTACGTGCTAACTGCAACAGGTACAACAATGCCGTTGCAGGATTACACGCCGCTGTATCAACGCTACAAGCACCCGGCCTGCTTTCAGCGTATTTACGTTCCCATGGATCAAAAACGAAATGCCAATAAAATTCTGGCAGCATGGAAGCAAAAATATAGTATGAAATCCTACGCCTCTGTATGAAAAAAAATCGATCGCATGCATTTGAGAAACAGCAAAACGAGCCAGACAGCTTAGCTGTGGTTGGTAGCTCCAATCTACCGGTTAAGCGAGAGAGCTCTCGTTTGGCTAGTGGTGCAGGGGAGTGGCTGCATGCAGATGGTGATCGGGCCAAAGACAGCAGCGGCAGCTCGCATGAGGCCTTTGTGCGCAAGGCAACCTCTATTGCGCGATTAACCCAGCAGCAGGAGCAGGCTCTGGGCTATCGTGTGCGCGATCACCATGACCAAAAGGCGGCGCAGCAGCTGGTGTTGCACAATCTGCGGTTGGCGATTAAGTTGTCGTATCAATACCATCGCCACTGGACAAATATTATGGATTTAATACAGGAGGCCTCTTTGGGCATACATATTGCTGCACAGCGCTGGGATCCCGACAAGGGAACGCGTTTTGGTACTTATGCAGCCTATTGGATACGGGCGCAGGTTGGTAAGTTTTTGATGACCAACAACCGTCTGATTCATACAGCAAATACCCGATCGGGGCGCAACATCTATTTTAACCTTCCCGCTGCCCGCAAAAAGCTGCTACAGGCCGGTCGGGGTGAGCCAACAATTGACGAGATTGCACAACAGCTCAATGAGGATCCCCGCGAGGTTGAGCTGGTGATGGCTCGGCTGCAAGCAAACGAAACCAGCTTGTCATCTCCGGTTGATGGCGTCGAATCGCTCACCGTGCAAGATACGCTTGCCTCGCAGCACGCCTCACCCGAAAGCCGCGTTGCACAAACGCAGTTGCAAGATCTTCTCAAGATACTTGTTGTTGAGTTTGAAACAACGCTAACCGACCCCAGAGACAAAACAATTTGGCAGCAACACCTGGTTGCGCAAAATCCGGTCAGTTTGGTAGAGTTGGGAAAACATTACGGAACTTCAAAACAGCGCATTGGGCAGATAGCAACCAAACTTAGGAGAGCATTTCGATGTTACATTGTCGATCGCATGGGGCCGCATACGCAGCTGTCGTGGCTGTTTACCGAGAGTTAACCACAACATGACAAGCAGCAGTAAAAAAGGCACTTTGTTGCTGCGGTACGCAAGAATTTATCGCAACGCTTTCATGCTGTGTGCCATTGCCGGCTTTGCTGTTGTGGTTCCTATTGCGCCGCAGATTGCCGCTGGTCGTTTGCTGCTTGATGTTGTATTGCTGATCAGCATGGGCATGTTTGCTGGCAGACTGCTACGCACACAGACGCGATCTGGCAGCAACCAATCTAGCGATGGTATAGATGCTGCCAAAGATATTGCCAACCGCCCCGAGCAGATAGGAGAGGTGCAGCCGTTGGGCCAAATGCAAGCACCAGCTGCCACCGATGTGGCCACTGCTGCCACTAGCGCAGTGACAATTAGCCAGCAGCAGCTCAAGCGTTTGCATGATCAGCTGCAGCAGGCACAAAAAGCCAATGGCGAAAAGCCGCTCGATCTCAAAAGCCTGCAGGAGATTGTCACAAGCACGACCAAGCAGATTTTTGCTCAGCACAGCTGCCAAGGCGTCGCCTTTGAAGTGGTGTGTCATGAGGGCAAGGTTACCCTGCAGCCTCGGATTGTGCGCGAGCCGCAATCACCTCAGGCCCCTGAAAATAAGGCCTGAGGGCAGCCGGCACACGTACAGAGCCATCGGCGCACTGATGATTTTCCCACAATGCAGCCAATGTACGCCCCAGCGGCAAGGCAGAGCCGTTTAACGTACACAAAAATTGCGGCTTTTGTTTGGCAGCATTATCTTGCTG
This sequence comes from Myxococcota bacterium, assembly GCA_039030035.1. Classification (GTDB taxonomy): domain Bacteria; phylum Myxococcota; class UBA727; order UBA727; family JABDBI01; genus JBCCEX01. Next base: position 8,079 of record JBCCEX010000037.1, on the reverse strand, counting down.
CGCCCGATAGCGCAAATTGATGCGCCGCGCCTGAAACTGCCCAAACGAGCTGCAGGAGCTGATCTCACAATAGCGCTGCTGCCCCGGCAGCCACACCTCAACATCTAGAGTCTTTTCGGCAGCAAAGCCCAGGTCTCCGGTGCACAGCTGTACAATGCGGTGTGGTAGCTCTAAGTTAGACAGCAGCGTGCTGACCCGATCAACCATCTGCTGCAGCTCAGCATCGACCTGCTGCGGCGTTGCAAACCGTACCATCTCAACCTTTTCAAACTGATGTAGCCGAATGAGGCCACGTGTCTCTTTGCCCGCTGCGCCAGCCTCTGCTCGAAAGCAGGGCGAATAGGCGCATAGCCGTATTGGTAAATCGGCTTGCGGCAAAATTTCGCCGCTAAAATAGTTGGTCAGCGGCACCTCAGCGGTCGGGATCAGGTAGAGATCGGTGTTGTGCACAGCAAATGCATCCTCCGCAAATTTGGGCAGCTGCCCGGTGCCCTGCATAGCAGCAGCACGAACCAGATAGGGTGGCGTAAGCTCTTCATCGCCCTGCTGCACATGAAACTGCGTCAAATACTGCAACAGCGCACGGTTTAAACCACTGCCGTGGCCGCGTAAAAAGGCAAAGCGTGAACCCGACACATGTGCACTACGTTTTTGGTCTAGCATGCCGGTGATCAGCCCGATCGCCACATGATCCCGCATGCTAAAATCAGCTTGCCGCGGCTGCCCCACCTGTTTGATCGGCACATTGTCGGCGGCATCTTTGCCCACAGGCACATCGTCGCGTGGCATATTGGGCAGATGCAGCGCCTTGGCCTGCACAGTCTCATGCAGACAGCGCAGCTGCTCCTGCTGCTGTTTAATTTCTTGACCCAAGGCATGCAACCGTTGTCGCTGCGCGTTGATCTCATCGGCAGTTGCTGTTTGCAACAGTTTGCTTTGCTGGTTGCGGATCTCTTGATTTTGTTGCAGCTGATTCGCGAGCTGTTTGCGCTGCTGCAGCATGTGCAACAGAGGTTCAAGCTGCTGCATGTCACCCCGCTTGGCAAGACACTCCCGTACCTGCTGCGGGTCTGTTTCCAGCTGCTTTACATCCAACACGTTGCCATTCCGCTACCTAAAAAACTGGCGTCCCTAAGGGGATTCGAACCCCTGTTGCCGCCGTGAAAGGGCGATGTCCTAGGCCTCTGGACGATAGGGACCTGTCTAGTGGGTCGTCCGAGAATCGAACTCGGGACCAACGGATTAAAAGTCCGCTGCTCTACCAGCTGAGCTAACGACCCCCTTGCATAAACCTGAGCCAGTAGACACATTGGTAGCATTTTTATGGCCGTTTCGTCAAACGGCAACGCTCAGCATTGCCATGCAACGGCGCAAAATGCTACTCTACACAAGTAGTAAGTAGCCCCATACGGGAATTGACTGGGAGGTTCACGCACATGCAGCTGCTGCCCATAGGCATTCAGTCGTTTGCAAAACTTCGTCGGCGCGACTGCATCTACGTCGATAAAACAGAGCAGATCCATCGATTAATTAGTGGAGGCGATGTCTATTTTTTGGCACGGCCACGGCGATTTGGTAAATCACTGCTGCTATCAACCTTATCGGCCTTGTTTCAGGGCCAACGCAACCTATTTGCCGGGCTGTGGATTGAACAGGAAAATCGCTGGAATTGGCAGCAGCAGCACCCCATTATTCACCTAGACATGACCGAAATTCCGCGCGCAACACCGCAAGAGTTTCGGCAGGGGCTCATTGTATGGATGCATGAGGTGATTAAGCAGCATCAACTTGAAAACAGCGTACAGATGGATCAATCACCCGCAGGGCTGCTGCGCGACACCATTCGCTACTTGAGCAAAGAGGCACAGCCGGTGCTGCTCGTCGACGAATACGACGCTCCGTTGGTGGATCACATACGCGGTAACAGCGCGCAGGAGTGGAACCACAACCTGCAGGTGGCCGAAGCCAATCGACAAATTCTCAAAGACTTTTATAGCGTGCTAAAGGCACAAGGCGGTAACCTGCGTTTTCTCATGGTCACCGGCGTGAGCAAAGTGGCCCATGTATCGGTGTTTTCGGGGCTGAGCAACCTCAACGATATCACGCTACACCCGCAATACGACACGCTATTAGGCTATACACAGCAGGAGCTAGAAAGCTATTTTTCCCCCTACATTGAACGGTTGGTGCAGCAAGAGGGTGTCAGCATACAAGAGATTCTCAATCAGATTCGGCAGTGGTACGACGGTTACAAATTTTCGCGACGAGGCAACCATGTGTACAACCCCTTTTCGACACTGCTGCTGTTTGATCATCAGGAGTTCGAGGCGCACTGGTACGCCACCGGCACGCCAACGCTGCTCACCAACATTCTCAAGCGTCACGATAAGGTACAGCCCGAAGATTTGCTGGGATCGACGTTATCGGAGTCGGCTTTTAAGAGCTATAAGCTCGAAAACATTCACGAACGTCTGCTGCCCCTCATGGTACAAACCGGCTACTTAACCCTCAAAACATATGACCCGACCACACGCACCTACACACTAGACTACCCCAACCTAGAGGTACGCGAAGCCTTTACCGAAAGCTTGCTGCAAGACTATGCGCACACCGCGCAAGGCAAAACCATCAACGATCAACACCATGCAGGGCGAGCCGGTGCGGCAGGTGACGGCTTGGGTCAAGGAGTGTGAATCGTGTTAAAATACAATAAAAAACCGTTTTTATTGTGCATATTTCTTGTAACTACAAAAGATGTGTTGTGTGGAAAAATACAAATTATTGACAATTGGATTTCAGATTTCATACAATGTATGTAGGTATATAAAAAATCTTGTTTAACAAGGGAGGGGAGATGTGCTATTTAAAAATGATATCAGCAATCGGTTTTGTGATTTTATCGGGATGTACCAGTTCGATGTCATCTGCCTGCAAGGATCAAGCAACCCCAGAAAATTGTGCAACTGCACAGCCAGAAGATGGTAGCCTATGTGAATGGAATCAATCTTTGGGCGCTTGTGTGAAAGGCACAAAGAGCACAACATGTGATGCACAAAAAACCCAAGAGGAGTGTGAAGCTGCACGGTCGGCAGATGGTAACCCATGTGTATGGGAACGCTCTGAAGCGGATGGTGTTTGTTTACAGCAGCCTACAAAGCCCAATGGCGCGAGCAACGACACAACTTCTGATAGCAACACTTCTAATGCTGAGAACCCTCTATTGCAGGCAAACAACGACAGCGACAATAATAACCGAAACCTGAACAACAATAATAAAGGCAGTCGCAATGACAGTGACAACGGCAACGACAATAACGTTAACCGCAATAACAACAGCCACCGCAACAACAATAACATTAATCGCAATAACAACCGCAACAACAATCACAATCCAGCATGGCCAACAGATAGAGAAGTGCCTATTTTACCTGCAGCCGTTGCCGATGCAAAAGATGAACCAGTCCTTGATCAAAAGGGAGCCTATGCAGCGCGCATTAATCGTAATAATTATAATTTTGTCAACGGCAATGTTGATCTAAACGCCCGAAACCTGCGCAATTTCAATCAACCCAGTGTCCGTCTAGCAAGTGTAACGTGGGGTCAAAATAATGCAAAAAGACTAGAACTGGTGCATGGCAGCATTACAAAAGCTCCTCCCCCCCCTCCCGCTGCAAATCCTGTCGCCGCCCCTGCCAACCCAGTAGCTAACAACAGTACTTTGATTGTTACCAATGCGGCCAATGGTGGATTGGCAGGAGGGGGAGGTGTTGATGGAGCTATCAAAGCGGCGGCCGGAAACTTGCCTTATGCTCCCCTCGGTGATGCAGGTGCTTATTTGCGCAACCGGGGTCTTGCAAGGGTTCCTCCTGGATCAGTTGTTATGACTATACCGGGAAACTTAGGGCAGGCTGGGAATGCGAATAATATTGGTGCTAACTATATTGCCCATGCAGTTGGTCCTAGCATTGGGAATCGAGCCGCCCCTACCCCTGCCGAGAGAGCACAATTTCGCACGACCATTCGCAACTTAATGATGAAGTGTGATCAGTACCACAACAATAGAGCGGTTCATGTTATGATTCCAGCTATCTCCATGGGGCGTTTTAACGCAAATCCTGATTGGGCCATACCGACACTGATTGAAGAGGTTATTCGAGAAATGAACCGACACGGTTCCCATGTGCAGGCTGTAAGCTTTATTGTTTTGAATGATGGTGTTGCACCGATGCTGACGCAAAATGCATTGCAAAAATTTAGGGATATATTCGAACGGCCAGCAGCGGCTGTGTAGCGTGCTTGTGGATAATGCTGCAGTTTTGGCTGCGAGCTAACCCGAGTTGGTGGCTAAAATGCCTGTTGTGTGAACTCAGCTGTGCGGTTTTAAAGAGGGGCTGCTTATCCACTTGAGCGCCTCGTCGAGGGTGTGAAATTCTCCATCGAGTTGTGCTTGGTAGGCCTGTTTGAGCAGTTTGCCTAGGTTGGGGCCTGGCTTGTGGCCTAGTTTTATGAGGTGGCGGCCTAGTAGCAGTGGGGTGGGGGGGCTTTGATTGACCTGTAGGCGGGTGGCTTGTTGTAGTAGCCAGGCGCTGGCGGGGTCGGGTTGGCCGCTGAGTGCTTCGGGTGTGGTGCGGCCTAGGTGGTCGGCTTCGGCTACTAGGCAGAGTTGTTCGATGTTGACACGGCTGGAGAGGCGGCGAATGGCGGCGTCGGAGACGCAGTGGCGCTGGGTGTAGAGTTGGGCGGGGCGTAGGTGGTCGATGACCAGTGCAACCACTGTGTTGGCGGTGTCGCCGGTTATGCCGAGGCGGTTGAGAAATGAGCGGGTTGGCTCTTGGCCGGCAACATCGTGGCCGCGGCTGCGAATACGGCCATCTTCGTGTTTGGTGGTGGGCGGCTTGCCTAGGTCGTGGCAGAGCGACGCCAGCGCTACAATCCAGGCTGTTTTGCGTTCGAGTTGATGTTTTTTGATGAGCATGGCTGCGGCATCGGTAACCATGAGGGTGTGTACCCACACGTCGCCTTCGGGGTGCCACTGCGGATCTTGGGGGCAGTTTTGTAGTGCTGCAAGTTCAGGAAACAGCAGCAGTGCGCCGCAGGTGTCTAGAGCCTGCAGCCCCTTTGAGGGGTGGGGTGCCAGCAGCAGCTTTTCGATTTCGGTGCGAATGCGCTCCACCGATAAGCTGGGCAGCTCCGCTTGCAGCGAGCGGCATTTGGTGACGGTTTGTGGGTGCATGCGTAGGTTGAAGCGGGCGATAAACTGGCAGGCGCGCAGCACCCGTAGTGGATCTTCGTCGAAGGCGTCGGAGACATGGTGCAACATAGCCTCGGCCAGGTGATGGCGGCCGCCACAGGGGTCTAGGAGCTTGCCAGTAAGCAGATCGATGCCCATGGCGTTGATGGTAAAATCGCGACGCAGGCAGGCTTGAGCAAACGGCAGATCGGCGTTAATCGATACCGCAAAGCTGCGATGCCCTTGGCCGGTTTTGCTCTCGGTGCGCGGTAGGCTCACATCAAAGGTTTCGCCTTGTAGGGTTACCTTGAGAATGCCAAAGCTTTTGCCTACCTCGTTGATCTGTGCAACGGTTTGTAAAATCTCTTTGAGCCTCTCCAATGGTAGAGCATACACCTCAATATCGACATCTTTGGCCTTGAGCCCCAGCAGGTGATCGCGCACACAGCCACCTACAGCAACAGGGCGCCCCTTGGCCTGTGCAATTGTTTGCACCAGCTGCTGTGCGGCTGCCGATAGCACAAATGGGCGCTGTAAGCATACACAGTGTTGCAACAAAGCTTTGTGGTCGGTGCTGCCAATGCGTGAAAGTGTCACAATAGACTCATTTTAAAGGTGCCGACCGGAATCGAACCGGTGTAAGCGGTTTTGCAGACCGACCCCTAACCACTCGGGCACGGCACCCCACTGACGCTGAGTGTGTCACGAGGTAGCCATGTGGGTCAAGTCGCCTTCGCGCGTGGCAGCCAGCTGCGTAGCTGGCCGTGTTGATACACAGCTTACAAGCATGCAGCAGTTTGCCAATGATAGCTTAACGCTGCAGCATCATGCGCAGCCAAGACAGGTGTGTTATAGTAAGGCTTAGGAGATAGAGTTATGCCATCAAAAACAACACGAACACGCGTTAAACGAGCCAGTCGGCACAAAAAGCAGGGGCGGGAGCGCAAAAACAGTTTGCACAATCATGGAACAACCAAATCGCGAGAAGAGCTCTTTAAGGTAGTTTAGCACCATGAGGTTTTTAAACGGCGCTGGGGTGGCGTTGGCTACCCTCATGCTTGGGTGCCAACAGTCGGTTGATCTGCAAGAGGCTGCGCAAAGCACACAGTATTGGCAAGATATGCAGCAGCAGGCGCAGGAGGGCAAGTTTCCTGGCTACGTTGCCGCCTTAACGCAACAAGCCCCTTTTAGCCGCCTGCAAGGCGCGGTGCAGGCGCAACAGTATCAGGTTGTGCTATCGGGTGCTCCCCAAGCCGATTCGTGGGGATATGTGCAGGCGCTGGCCCAGAGTTTTCAACAGGGCTCGCCAAAAATTGAACAGATCTTGCTACCGCACATCACCGAAGTGGCTGTCGACAGCCAGCTCAATGAGGTGCAGTATGTAGAGTTTTTGGGATACATCCTCTCCTACATGCAGCAACGGTTGGGGCAGAGGTTTATTGTGGTGTTGGCACTATCGCAGCTACCGTGTGTGCAGCAGTTTCATAGCACCACCGCAGACAAAATCTGGACGCAGCAGGAGTTTGAAGAGAATCTGATTGATGCGGTGCAGTCGGCTATTTCGCCCAACAGTGGCCAGATTTTGTGGCTCGATGATCTCCCCAAAGATGCGGTTCATGTACCGTTTATAAAAGATATTGCTCCGCTGCAGATTGACGAGCTATCGGCTGTGCAGCTGCAGAATATTTTAAGCAGCTACAAGGGGCAGCTCGAAAGGCGATTGTCGATTGAGCTCAACGATTTTCTGTTTGAAAAATTGGTGCGTGTGGTCATTGCCTACAACGACGATCGTGCCGATGCCAGCCGTACAGGGCCACTGCAGCTGGGCGTGGATGTGCTGCAAAACTGGTCGCAACGCTCAGCTAGCAACCAATCGGTCAATCAAACCAGTCAGCAGCGGGACCTTCTGACGGTATTGGCAGGATTTTTTCGTGCCAATATAACCGCCATTAGCCAGTCGGCGGCATGGACATACAACAACAGCATAGCCGATTTTGACGAGGATTTTCAGAAAAACCGTGACCTTTATCGAGATTACTCTCCAGTCAACCGCAGTGATTTGGCCAGTCTGCCCGAAAATCTCTATGCGCGTATTGCCACAGATATTGCTGCAATGCGCAGCGTGCTTAGTGGTAACAGCACAAATCTGCCAAATTTAGCCAGTTATCTCGCGCAAAGTTTGACCAGCATCAACACAAATGTGTCGGTTTTTGCTGCTTTGGTCAATACACAAAGCGGAACCAATCAACAGTTGGCCAAACAGATGATCGATGCCTTAAGCGGCCTGTCTAGCAAACTCAATTCGGTAACTCATCTGTTGTCGGATCAATATACTGCATTACAAAGCAACATTGCGCTATTACGCCGCCAAACCTCGTTGTCTTAGGAATTTTTATGACCAGTCGCAATACCACTGTTACCACACTGCAGCAAGCTAGCCGCTGCCTGCAACAAAAAGATTGCTCAAGCCAAGAGCTCACGCAGCAGTGCCTGGCTGCCATTGCGCAGCACAACGCGCAGCTTAACTGTTTTGTGGCGCAAGATGACGAGGCGGCGCTTGCTGCTGCCAAGCAGTCCGACGAGCGTCGCGCACAGGGCAAAGCACTGGGCCCGCTAGATGGTATTCCGGTAGGCCTCAAAGAGATGATTTTAACGACCCAGCTGCCCACCACAGCCGGCAGCGCCATTTTGCGTGGTTACCGCCCCCCCTACAACGCCACTGTATGGCAGCGTTTGCAGCAACAAGGCGCGGTGCTGCTGGGCAAACTCAACCAAGATGAGTTTGCTATGGGTTCATCAACAGAAACCAGCATGCATGGCCCCTGCCGCAATCCGTGGGACCCAAAACG
>JBCCEX010000036.1:0-10839 GCA_039030035.1 Myxococcota bacterium | reverse complement strand
TGCCAGTTACTTCAAACAGTTTGCGCTAGAAAGCATTGGCTACTTCGACAAAAGCAACACGCAGCCCGAGCGGTTTTATCATGGCTTTGTGTTGGGCATGATGCACTATCTGCAAGATCGCTACATTGTCGACTCGCAACGCGAAAGCGGCCTGGGCCGCTACGATTTGGCGCTTGAGCCCAAAGACAAAACATTGCCCGGCTTTGTGATGGAGTTTAAGACCTGCATAGACGACACTGCATCGCTCAACGACACCGCACAAAAAGCGCTGCAGCAGATTCAAGATAGGCAATATCATGTTGACTTGGCCAAACGCGGCGTCAAGCAGATTATCGCTTTAGGCTTTGCCTTCGCTGGCAAAAAGGTGGCCATCACTCACAAAACCCTCACCGAACCGGCTGCTGCCGTGTAGATATAGCAACAGCTTGGTTCTCTGGCAACATCTGTCAGCAGCACTACCGTAACGCTAACCCACAACAAAATTGATCAATTTGTTAGGCACAAAAATAGCCCTCTTTACCGCTTTGCCCACAAGTGCCTGCTGCACAGCCTGATCTTGCATTGCACGCTGTTGCAACACATGCTTATTTGCATCGACAGGTAGGTCGATCAGCGATCGCTTTTTGCCGTTGACCTGCACCACATAGCGGCAGGTTGCCTGCTGCAAGATCTTTTTGTCGAAGCGGGGCCAACCAGCTGTTGCGAGTGGAGCATCGCTGTAAAATGTATGCCACAACTCCTCGGCAGAAAAGGGTGTAAACAGACTACAAACCGCCAAATAGTCGCGCACCATGCGTGCCAAAATAGCCTGTTGCAGCTCGCTTTGCGTGGGCTGCGTGTTCTCTTGCTGCACACGTGTTAACAGCAGGCTAGACAGTTCGTAAATACGGGCCACGCAGTTGTGAAACTCGTTGCTGTTGAGATTGTGTTGCAACGCATGCATAAGGCTATAAAATGTTCGCACAAGCTCTTTGTCGGTGGCCTCGTGCAAGGGTGCATCCGACCAGTTTTTTGGTGGGTGTTGTGTGAGGTAGGCGTGCAATAGCGTTTGGTTGCGGCGTACAAATTTCTGCTTGGCATGCAGGGCTGTCTCCTCCCAATCGATATCGAGTTCGCTGGGGGTGTCGCTCAAAATGTAGAGCCTTAAGGCATCGGCGCTGTGCGACTCAACCACCTGTGTGGGCACCACGACATTGCCGCGCGACTTGCTCATTTTTTGCCCCTCTTTGCGCACCATGCCGTTGCAAAAAAACTGCCGCACCGGTTCATCGAAATCGACCAGGCCGATGTCGTGAAAAAACTTGGTGAGAAAACGAAAGTAGATCATGTGCTGTGCGGCGTGCTCTAGACCGCCCACATAAAAATCGATCGGCATGCAGCGGTTGACAATATTTGAATCGAATGCAGCTTGGCTGTTGTGCGGGTCGGCAAAGCGAAACGCATACCATGCCGAGCACATAAAGGTATCGAGCGTATCGGTTTCGCGCTTGGCTGGCGCGCCACAGCGTGGGCAGTCAACACGCAGCTGCGCAGAGTCGGGGTTGACACAGGCCCGACCCTCGTCAAATGAGACATCGCTGGGCAGCAACACCGGCAAATTTGCCGCAGCTACCGGTACACAGCCGCAGCTATCGCACAGGACGACTGGAATGGGGCAGCCCCAATAGCGCTGTCTGCTCACCGACCAATCACGCAGATTGAACTGCACAGTGCCTTCGCCTGCACCAAGCTGCTGTAGCCGCTCAACAACCGCCTGGCGTGCTTGCGCCGATGGCATGCCGTTGAAATCGCCGCTGTTGATCAGCACGCCATCTTGTGTAAACAGATCATCAGCATCTGCTGTTTGACCCGGGCGCGGCGCAACAACAGGCTGAATAGGCAGATGGTAGCGCTGCGCAAACTGATGATCGCGCGTGTCGTGCGCCGGCACACACATAACAGCGCCGGTGCCGTAGTCGGCAACCACATAATCGCCCACCCAAATTTCTACTTGATGATCAAGCAGCGCCTGCGAGGCAAACACCCCCGTAGCCACGCCGGTTTTCTCTTTGCTGGCCATACGCTGCACCTGGCTTTTGCGGTTGGCCTGCTGCACGTACTGCTGTAGCTTGCTGTTGTTGGTGTGTGCAACAATCTGCTGCAGCAGGGGGTGTTCAGGAGCCAGCACCAGTGCGGCTGTACCAAACAGCGTATCGGGGCGTGTGGTAAACACAGAAATAGGTATTTGCTTATCGGTTGTGACAAATTCGATGTGCGCACCCTGCGAACGGCCAATCCAGTTGCGCTGCACCGCCACCGCCTCTTTGTTCCATTGCGGCAGTTTTTGCAAACCATCCCACAGCCGCTGTGCGTAGTCGGTAATGCGAATAAACCATTGTGTCATCAACCGCTTGGTGGTTGGTTGCGAACAGCGCCAGCAGATACCGTTGACCACCTGTTCGTTGGCCAATACGGTGCTGCAGGTGTCGCACCAGTTGACCATCGCTTTGGCTTTATAGGCCAATTTGCGCTGCATCAGCTGCAAAAAGATCCACTGCGTCCATTTATAGTAGTCGGGCGCGCAGGTGTTGATCTCACGTGACCAGTCAAAGCTCCAACCCATGGGGCCAAACTGCTGTGTTTTCATCCGCTCAATGTTGCGCTGTGTCCACACATGTGGCGGCACCTTGTTGGCAATAGCGGCATTTTCTGCCGGCAGCCCAAAGGCATCCCAACCAACCGGGTTGAGCACCTCGTAGCCCTGCAGCCGCTTATAACGCGCTATTGCGTCAACAATGGAGTAGACACGCACATGCCCCATATGGGCATTGCCCGACGGGTAGGCAAACATGCCCAGGCTATAAAACGGTTGCTTGTTGTTGTCAAAACAGCAACGAAACGGGTGTGACTCTTTGTTGGTATCCATGTGCTACTACCTACTAAAATGCATCATAACAAAACTGCATCGACTGACCATCTGCTTCTGCCTATGGCTGCTACATGATGCATACACCCCTACCACAACACAGAGATCAAAATCACTGCAATGAGCATAGGCGCTGTCCAGCGAATGTGTAGCTGCCACAGTGAACTAAACTTTGCAAAACCGGTGCAGGAGCGCGATAGCTCTTTGGCAGCTGCATGAGCGCCCCATATCCAACCCACAAAAACCGTGGTTAGCATGCCTGTAATAATCATGCCAACCCCTCCCCACAAGGAGTCCATGATATCGTAAAATCCTTGCGAACCTCCTAGCTGTATTGTGCTGCAAACCAGCGATCCACCCTTAGAATAGAGGCTGGGGATGCCAAGCAAAAATGCCAGCAGGCTGACAATCACAATAGCAGTTTTGCGGCTTAAGTTGGTCGCTTTGCTCAGCGTGTAGCTGGGGGCCTCTAGCAAAGCGATGCATGTGGTGAGACCGGCGATAGCCAAAATAGCAAAAAAGGCGACTTGAAAAAAGAGGCTAAAGGGGAGTGTTGCCAAAATCTGCGGGATAACGTTGTAAATAAGGGCTGTGCCTTGATGCAAACTCTGCTGCCGTGTTGCAAAAAGTGCCGGAAAAATCACCAATCCCGATAAAAACGCTACGGCAGTATCGAACGAAAACACATAGTAGGCCAACTGTGGCAGGTTTTTGTCTTTTTTGACATAGCTGCCGTAGGTCATGAGCACCGCCTCACCAATGCATAGTGAAAAAAATGCCTGCGACAAGGCGTGAATGAGAGCGTGGCCGGTCAGCTTCGAAAAGTCGGGGGTGAGGTAATAAAGCAGGCCCTCAAGGCTGTTGGGCATCATCAACACACGCGCAACAAGCACCAGCTGCATCATAAAAAGAAGGGGCATGGTGATTTTGCTGACCCGCTCCAAACCTTTGTTGAGGCCACGTAAAATAATGGCTGCAACCAGCAGGTGAAACCCGGCAAGATAGATCCACACCCGCGCCGGATCGGCGGCGATCTGGTCAAACGTTACAGCATTGCCGGCCAGAGAATCTCTGGTAAAGACAATGGTCCAAGCGCAGATCACACTGTAATAGCTCAAAATACAAAAAGCTGTTAGGGTTCCCAGCGCTCCCACCAAACGCCACAGTGGCCTATGTGGTGCCACAACCCTAAAGCAGCTTACTGGATCAGCTCTGCCGGCTCGCCCCAAGGCAAACTCCACCAACATGAGCGGCCAGCCAAACAGAAAAACACAGACAAGATACAGCAGCAAAAAGGCCCCACCACCATGCTCGCTAACCATTTGCGGAAATCGCTGCAGGTTGCCAAAGCCAACGGCGGCTCCGGCCGCTGTGAGAACAAAGCCAATACTCGAGCTCCATTGCGGAGACTTCTTAGCCGATACAATAGTCATAATCTCTATATTTTTTTATCAATCCTCATCAAACAAACCACAGCAAACCCAAATATTGCAACAAGATCACAACCACACAGCAGGGAACCACAAACCGAATAAAAAACAGCCACGGCTGATAAAGCCACGTCAAACGTGAACCCGCTACAAAACCCTCATGCCGCACAGTGGCATCTAGCTTCCAACCCACAAAAATAGCTGTGGCCAGTGCCGCCACAACCAACATCCAATCGGTGAGCAGATCGATGGTGGCAAAAAAGTCGCGACCATAAATATAAGACCAGGTGGGAAACAGATCGACAACAGCAGTGGGTAAACCAATCACCCAGCCAGCCAAACAGCCACACAGTACACACCGACCTCGGCTCCAGCCGCGTAGATCCATGAGGTTGGCTACCAAGGCCTCCAGCATGGCTACTGCAGAGGTGAGCGCTGTAAACAGCAGCAGCATAAAAAACAGCAGCGATAGCAACAGTGAGGCCGGCAGCTGGCCAAATACAAACGGCAGTGTTTTAAAGATCAACCCTTCACCATCTTGCGGCTCAAAGCCAAAGGTGAAGATCATGGGAAAAATCATCAATGCAATCAACACCGTAACCAACAAATTTGCTGCACCAATAGCCAAAGAGACTTTGGGAATATCCTCTGTTGGCTTCATGTAGCTGCCGTAGGTGAGTGTCATACCAAACCCCAAACTCAAAGAGAAGAGCGACAGCCCCAAGGCCTTGAGGGCTCCGTGCGCCGATAATGCAGCAAAATTGGGGTATAAAGCGTAATGCACAGCTTGCGAAAACCCCTTGAGAGTGCAGCTGTAGCCCACCAAACCCAGCAACACCGCAAACAGACCCAACGACATAAAGCGGCTGTAGCGCTCAATACCCGAAGCGATTCCGGGCAACACCAGCACGGCTACTGTGATTAAAAACATCACCTGAAACAGCAGGTTGAGTTGACCACTGCCACGAAACAGATCAAACAGCTCGCCCACCTGCGCTGCCGATTTGCCATGCAAGGCATCGGTGAGAGCCATGAGCAGATAATGAAACCCCCAGCCAGCCACAACGCTGTACCAGCTAAACACCAGCAGCGCACCTGCTGCATTGAGCCAGCCCAAACAGACCCATGCAGAGTTGGGGGCGCTCAAGCGAGCAAAAATGCCAATGGATCCTCTTCTACCAGCTCGACCCAGCACCAGCTCGGCAGCAAACAGCGGAATGCCTACCAATAGATTAAACAGCAAAAACAGGCAAATAAAGGCGCCGCCGCCGTTTTGCCCCATAATGTAGGGCAGGCGCCACAGCGTGCCCAAACCAACAATGGAGCCCACACAAGAGAGTAAAAAACCAATTTGTGACTGCCACTGTTCTCGTGTTTCTGCTTGCATATTCGTTCCCCCCTTTGGCTCTACCCATTTTAAAATGCACGCAAAAATGGCTCAAATAATCCACAGTGCCACGACAAAATCATGGATACCGCAAACGGCACCACAACGCGCACACACCATAACCATGCAACATATAGTTTGCCCCAATGTGAACCACTACAAAATCCCTCATGTCGTATATGATTGGGTAGATGCCATCCAACAAATAGAGATGTGATTAAAGCAGCAAACGCCGTCAGCCAGTTGATCACGACATTGGATGTTTCCAAAAAGCTTTTGCCATAAATATCGGGCCACAAACCAAACAGGTTACCCGACGGAGCCAGTGCTGTTGGCAAACCGACCACAAATGCTGCAGCACAGCCAACCCATACCGATCGCTGTCGACTCCAGTTGAGCAGATCCATGCAGTTGGTAACCAGCACCTCCAAAAACGATATGGCCGACGTCAGCGAGGTGAAAATCAGCAGCGCAAAAAACAGCACACACAGCAACATGGCCATGGGTAGTTGCTCAAACACAAACGGTAAAATTTGAAACACCAACCCTTCACCAGCTGTAGGAGCAAAGCCGAACGAAAAAATCAGCGGAAAAATAGCCATAGCAATCAGCAACGAAACAGCAAAATTGGCTACACCAATAATCAGCGACGTTTGTGGAATGTTTTGGCTAGGTTTCATGTAACTGCCGTAGGTGATAATAGGGCCATAACCCAAGCTGAGGGTAAACAGAGCCAGCCCCAAAGCCTCCAGCACAGTGGCCGGTGTAATGGCCGACCAATTGGGCACAAAAATATAGCGCACAGCCTGCGCAAATCCAGGCAGCATGGCGCCATACAGCACCAAACACAGCAACATCGCAAACAGCCCCAAAGTCATCACACGGCTATAACGCTCAATGCCTGCCGCCAAACCGCGCGACACAATAAGAGCTGTCAACAACAAAAACAGAGACTGAAACAGCACATTGAGCAGCCCGCTTGCACGAAACGCATGAAACAGCTGGGCCACCTGATCGGCAGACTTGCCCGCAAAGGCATCGACCAGCGCCATAAGTGTGTAGTGAATGCCCCAACCAGCCACCACACAGTACCACCCCAAAATCAACAACGCAGCCGCAGCAGCCAGCCAGCCCCCCGCAACCCACATGCTGCCTGTAGCAGCAAAGCGACGAAAGCAGCTGACTGTTCCTCGCTGCCCCGATCGCCCCAGCACCAATTCAGCCATAAACAGCGGCACACCCACCACAAAATTGAGCAGCAAAAACAGCAAAATAAAGGCCCCACCGCCGTTTTGCCCCATGGTGTAAGGCAGCCGCCAAATAGCCCCCAGGCCAATAGCGGAGCCCGCCGCTGCTAAAACAAATCCCAGGTTCGATTTCCAGGTTTCTCTTGTACTACTCATTGTATTTGGTTTTTAGCCATCACATAGCTGCGCGCATCATCAACGCACATGTCGTAAATAGAATGAACGGAGCTATTCCATCGTCCCGTGTCAATTTCGACCAGGGCCCCCCGTGATGTGTAAACATGGGCCAACAACATTGTTATTTTATCTTAGCCGAAATGGCCGACCGTTGCCAGTTGGTGATTCTCTTGTGTTTCATCTAAAGAGGCAAGTTGCGCAGAGACCAACGAGCCCTGTTCGAGATGTTTTGAACGTAAATTATCAGAAGATAAAGGAGATAAATGATGATTGCCTGTTGCTGTTTGGGCATAGGCAGATCAGTGGTACGATAATACCCTGTTATGGCAACACCAATATTTCAAGCTGTACGTGGCATGAACGACTGTTTTGGCGATATGCTGCAGCTGCATAGTCGCGTTGAGCAGACGGCAAGTGGGCTGTTTTGTTGTTACGGCTATCAGCAGATGCGCACGCCTATTGTAGAGGCGCTCGATCTGTTTGTGCGTAGTGTGGGGCAGCAAACCGACGTGGTGCAAAAAGAGATGTACCTGCTGGCAGGCGAAGAGAAAAGGCCGCTGTGCCTGCGCCCCGAAAATACCGCCAGTGTGGTGCGGGCCGTGCTGCAGCAGGGGCTATTGCAGCAAAACCCTGAGGTTAAGCTGTGGTACTGCGGCCCAATGTTTCGTCGCGAAAGGCCGCAGCAGGGGCGTTTGCGGCAGTTTCATCAAATTGGCGCTGAGGCGTTTGGCAACCATGAGCCGTCGCTAGATGCCGAACTGATCTGCATGCTACAGCACTGGCTGCACACTTTGGGCCTGCACAACACGCAGTTGCATATCAACAGCTTGGGTACACCGCAGCAGCGACAACGCTATACCGATGTGCTGCGGCAACACTACCAGCAGCACAGCGACAAACTGTGTAGCAACTGTCAGCGCCGCTTGCACACCAATGCACTACGCGTACTCGACTGCAAAGAGCCTGCCTGCCGACAGCTGGCCGCCACAGCTCCCAGTAGCTTGGAATTTTTAGATACGCAATCACGTCAACACTTTGATGAGGTATGTCGCCTGCTGCAACAGGCGGAGGTAGCTTTTGATATCGACTCTACCTTGGTACGCGGCCTAGACTACTACACCCATACTGTGTTTGAAATCATCGGCACGCAGGGCTTAGGCGCACAAGATGCGGTGGCCGCTGGTGGCCGCTACAACGAACTGGTGCAAGATTTGGGCGGCCCCGCAGTGCCGGCACTGGGATTTGCCGCCGGCATAGAGCGCTTGGCTGCCCTATTGCAGCAGTGTAACGATGCTGCACACAAACAAAACAGACCACACGTGATGTTGATTTATGCCGACGCCGTCGCACGGCAACAGCTGCTGCAGCTAGCCAATGGTTTGCGACAGCACAACATTTGGGCCCACTTCACCCATGGTGATCGCAGTGTGAAAGCGCAAATGCGTTTGGCGCATCGCTGCCAGGCACAATATGTATTGGTTGTAGGCCAAACAGAGCTGCAAACAAACCAAGCGATACTCAAGCAGATGCAGACCAAGCAGCAGCAAACAGTACCACTGAGCGTGCCAAAGATTGCCAAACAGCTACTGCAGCAACAACCGTAGCCAGCCAAGGAGTTGTTTAAATAAGAGGAAAGATGTGGCAAATTTTATGACACTGCGACGCAAGCTGGCGATTGCCACCTGGTCGCCCGCACGTGAAGCCAGTATTTATGGCAAAGTAACACTCGATGTTGAACCGGTACTGCACTATTTAAAGCAGATAAATGCCCACGCCACCGAAAAGATCACCATTACCCATTTTGTTGGCAAAGCAGTGGCACGCGCCCTGGCAAGTGCACCCAGCTTCAATGGACGCATTGTGTGGGGACGCTATGTGCCACACAAATCGGTAGACATCGCGTTTTTGGTCAACCTTGCCGAAGGCAAAGATCTCGGCAAAGTAAAGGTGTGTGATGTGCCAGCTAAATCGCTGCAGCAAATTGCCACCGACATCAACAAAGGCGCCCAACGCCTGCGACAAGGGCGCGACAAAAACTACAACAAAAGTAAACTAGCACTGCGCCTTTTCCCCACCTGGCTCATTCGCCCCATCATCAACATTTTAGGATACCTATCGGCAGTTGTCGGCATCCCCCTACCCATATTTGGCCTAGAGGCGTTCCCCTTTGGCTCATGCATTATTACCAATATCGGATCTTTCGGCGTCGAAGAGGCCTACGTGCCCCCAACCCCCTTCGCACATGTGCCGGTATACGTTACCATCACAGCCATCAAACAGCAGCCAACAGTACGCAACGGACAAATCACAACAGCACAGCAGCTGGTTCTCACATTTACCATCGACCACCGCTTTGCCGACGGCTATGAACTATCGCAAATGATGCACCAGCTCAAAGACGCTTTTGCCAACCCATCGCAACTATAAAACACACCGCTCAAATTGGTGGTTTTACCAAATTTACAGATTGCTGGAATTTTTGTCACCCACAATTTGGTTTTACTATTAAGGAGAAAAAAGAGATGAAGAAGAGACAGCTTTTTACGGTGCTGATAGGTGTTGGCATGTGGGTTTTTTCTGGTGCTTGCGGTGAAGAGAGTAGTGACAGTCAGGGCAATATTGTCAAAAACAGAGGTTCGAGTAACGAAGACTCAAATCCCGAGAATTTGTTCGCGACCTCCTGCCTTAATGACAATGACTGCTCACATTCACATAAGTGTTGCCTTATTGAAGACATGTCCATGGTCGGGCCCATAAGTGTATGCAAGCCTACTGGAGAATCTTGCCCCTGATACCCAACCCGCCTCCCAATAATACCAAACCCATTCGCGCGAGCATAAAAAATTGCTCCATGGAAATCAAGAATATGCTACCCTAGCAGCAGGAAAAGCAAAAAGTTGGATGTTGAGAGCCCTTTAAACAATTAAACTACAAAACAAAAAAACTCACGCAAACATATTGACAAGCAACACTCATGTATCGATATTAGTAGATGAAGGTGGGTTATTCCTTTAACAAACACACACACTGGAGAAAACCAATGAAGCACATACCAAGAAACCTAAGAGCATCTGTTTGCAACCGCTTATGGACAGCAGGCATGTTCACAACATTACAGCTAGCCACGTTGCCGAGCTTGGCGGCAACACCAGAGCCAACGCAAAACAAAACAGACACCGCAAATCAGATCAGCTACATTACAACCATGGCTCTAAGCCCCGACGGCAACTACCTTGTATCGGGTGGCCAACACCAGCAACAAGGCATTGTGAAAGTGTGGGATCTCAAAAAAGCAAACGGCAACAGGCAGCTACACAAATCCCCAGCACCTGAATACAACGGCCATAAACACTTGGTAACCAGTACAGCTATCAACCACCAGCGCCTTATCGCTGCAGCCGACAGCAGTGGTATCATTAAGTTGTGGAGTGCTAAAGAGGGATATAAATGGTTGATACTTACGCAAACACTGCAAGCGCATGACAGTGCTGTTAACACTCTGGCATTCAACCGTACAGGTACCGAACTGGCTTCTGCTGATCAAGATGGAACTGTTAAACTTTGGCAACAGGGAGATAAAGATCAGTGGCACTGTACGCAAACGTTCACAGCTCATGACCAAGCAATTACGACCATTGCTTTTGGGGCAGATGACAGACTACTCACCGGTGACATCGATGGGTCAGTTAAGCT
>JBCCEX010000035.1:0-10861 GCA_039030035.1 Myxococcota bacterium | reverse complement strand
CTGCGATTTGATGAAGAGGATGCAAAAATTTGCAAAGCCATTAAAGAAGCCGTTGTGCCAACCACGGCAACCGCTTGATAATCGCCTTGAGCAAACTGTAACAACAAGGCTCGCTGAATTCCCACATCTCCCTGAGCATTTTTGACGTCGATCTGTACGTTCTCACCAAAAACAGCTTGTAGCTCTTCACGAAAACCAGCAACTTCCTGAGTCATTGCCTCATGCTCTAAAGGGAGCAACATGCCTACTTTCTGCACCTGTACAGCAGGTTTTTGCTTTTGCACAACCCAAAAGATGGCAGCTCCCACAAGCAACAAAGACAACAGTCCAAAACGTACCAACCGCTTATCCATCTTCACTCCTCTTAAAACTAATGCACTAGTACAACAGTACAATATCTCTGCTGTCGTGTCAACACAAATTTAGCCACCCGCACACATCTGGCGTGATGCGGTACACTATAAATAGGAGGCGAGACCAAATGCGTTTTATCGATCCCAAAACAGACTTTGCATTTAAAAAGATTTTTGGCTCCGCTGGGCACGAGGGGGTTCTGCGCTCTTTTCTCAATGCTTTTTTGTACCAAGGGCGCGAGGAGATTACCGAACTGACCCTCCAAGACCCCTACAACATCCCCCGTCTTAAAGGACTCAAAGACTCCTATTTGGATGTGCGATTGCGCCAATCAGATGGCAAGTGGATTCTCGTCGAGATGCAGGTTGTCAATGTGCCTGGGTTTGAAAAACGGATCCTATTTAACGCGGCCAAGCAGTTCAGCACCCAAGTGGTTCAAGGCCAGGATTACGACACCCTCGACCCCGTTGTGCTGTTGACCATTACCGACTTTGTCATGTTCAAAGAGTGGCCCACGGTGCAGTCGCGCTATCGGCTGTTTGAAACCGAGCAGCTGGTTGAGTATCCGGTAGAAGGGATGGAGTTGGTGTTTGTGGAGCTGCCGAAGTTCACCAAAACCCATGCCGAAGCGACGCAGTTATGGGAGAAGTGGGTCTGTTTTTTAAAGGAGGCAGGCAGTTTAAAGCGGATGCCCAGCAACTTGGTGCAAGTGCCTCAGATCAAAGAGGCATTTGAAATTGCCAACTATGCCGGTCTCACCCCCGAAGAGGCCCAGATCTTAGACAACAAAACGTTATGGTGGCACGACCAAAAAAAGATGCATACCCTCTACGATGAGGCGCAGGCAAAGCTCAAACAAGCTGAAACAAAGTCCAAGCAAGCTGAGGCGGAGTGCGACGAAGCAAAAGCAAAATATACACGCACTCTGCGACAAGCTGTTCTCTCCCTACGGCAATCGGGGATGCAGGATGCACGTGTGTGTCATATCCTAGGAATCTCATCGCAGCAGTTGCACGAGATCTTGCGAACAAAACCCACTGTGCAAACCGATGCACAGTAGTCATAAAGCGCGCTAGTTGCTTAGTCTCATAGCCCTTCGACGCAGTGGCTACCAACAGTTGTTACTGCTGTATAATGCGATATGATATAATATGGAGCAATCTAGAAACAGAGCTAGGCCAATCGCAGGTGGTGCTACAGACCAGGTAGATCCTTTGGCCAGATTGCGCCGCATTACCCGTTTGCCCGCCCATCAACGCGCCCAAGCCCTGCTACAGCAGCCAGACTGCTCGCTACTCATACGCTGCATGCCGCCACAAGACTTGCTGATTACCTACAAAACAGCTGACGACCCGCAACATCGCACTGCACTGATTCAACAGATGCCCTCTGGCCAAATGCAGCGCTTATGGGACTTAGACCTCTGGAAACACCACCGTATTCAGCCGCAGCAACTAGCTGATTGGTTGCAAGCGCTGTGCGATGCAGGCGTTCAAAGTGTTATCAATCATCTACAAGGCCTAGACAATGAACTTTTATACCTACTGCTTAAATCAAATCTAGATATATATGACCAATACCAATGGGAAAATATGGATTCAAATAAAACCCTATTTACTCACACACCCGATCGCTGCTTTGTGCTGGTTAGCCGCAATAACAACGAAACGACTTTTACTTGCCTGCGCCAATTTGTAGAGCTTTTATATGGGGAGAATCCCGCTGCAGCTGTCAATCTTCTGCTGAATGTGATTGCAATAACTCCCTCTGTATTAGAGGAGCAAGCGCTGCACTGGCGCGATGCTCGTCTACAAGATTTAGGCTTCTTGCCTATTGCCAAATGGCAACATGTGCTCGCCTACACCAATCCACAAATGCTGGCTCAGCAAGCATCTGTGCAACAACCATCCCATCATGATCACACACACCAACCTCATCTTGTAGCCGCCCGTTTACAACTACGCCTCGATCAAACAGAGCCTCAAGATCTACTCAAACAGGCAATTGCTGAACTCAACGAGCAATCCTCCCAACATGTAGCACGTCAACTGCTGGTACTGACAAATCGCATCCATGCTGCTTGGCACAGAGACTTAGGAGATGAAAAAAGTTTGACAAGCACCACAAACGAAACTCTAGCCTGCCTGCAAATCGCTTTGCAGTACCTACAACAAGTACACAACAAGCCTGCCTCTTACTGGCTGTTGTCCACACCCGTGCAAGAGATTTTCCGACTGGGTCGCAGTCTGCCTCTCTATTTGGCAAAACAGTTACAAAAATCGCTACACTCCCAAAAAATCAACTTAGATGTTCTATTGCACAACCTAGAAACACCCTATCGTCAAACATTGCAGGGACTTTTGCGCAAGCAGCCCCAATTTTTTCAAGGTCTAGCCCAACGCAATCAACAAGAATACACCCCCTTTGCCAACCTCCAGCAGTTAGCCCTCACAGCTCAAATCGCCACCGAAGCAGCCTTTCGTCTCAGCTTGCTATGGGGTAAAAAAGGGGTTGCAGTCAACAATGGCTTGCAGATTAAACAGACACATCACCTCCCAAAATGCGATGTGCTGCTAGCCACATGGCTTGTTTGGGCCCTGTTGGAAAAGTCCCCCTGCTGCAAACCACTCGAGCCGCACCATTTGCGTTCACTAAAAAATCGATTGGTATCGCAAAAAGACTCCTTATGGGCGTTTACTGCCGATACACACGAAAAAGTCCACCGATGTCTTGCTCAAGCAGTGCAAGACTGCATTCCCTTGCCTGGTGCTGCAAGCCTGGATCAGGCCACAAAACGAGCCGAACAATACGCTCACACTGTTTTAGATGCTGTGGCGCAAGAGATAGGAGCTGTTAAAGAGGCAGACATAGACCCCCGATTTGTACAGACGGTGTGGGTCAGCGTGTGAGAAGGCCTTGTTTATTGCTTATTCATTCAGAAGAGCTTGCATGACTTTGTTGGGATTATCAGCATCTCTTAATTGTTGAGCTACTGCATCCGGCTCATCTGCTAAGCGCTTGGCTGCTTTTTGCAATTTGTCTTGCAATTGCAGAGTATTTTTCATATTTCTCTCTGAAAGGTTATCTAGCTGAGTCTGAAGGATATGAGCAAGCTTCTTTACAAAATAACCCTTTTGTTCAACACTCTTTCCGTCTGTTCCCATACCTGTTTGATCAGCAAGCACAGCTGCAGGAAAATACTTCTCTCCCAGAAGAATACGGATGGCCTGCATTTTCTCACCCAGACCGCTGGAGATAACCACTTGCATCATACTCAAGGCTCTTGTGAAATCCTTTCCTTGGTTTTGAGCTGTAATAATACGTTTCAGCGGTTGCAGCGGTGAGGGCTTAGACACATGGATGCCAAACTGTTTCAACCACTGCCAAAAGCCGGGAGCAGCTTTTTTGGATGCAAGGTATTCACCCATCCACGCCGAAACCTTCGCTGGATCCCTTAGAGCTTGCCCTAAAATCCCAACGAACTGCGTTGCTAATGATACTGCATTTGGTTCTTTCAGAGAATCTTGGGTATACAAAAGGTACAAAATATTGCGACAAAGCTCTTGGTTTAGTTCTCCAAGACTTTGATTCAGTAAAGAGAGCACGCGGTTGATGATTCGAATCGCAAAGTTTGGATCGATAGATTGCTTGTTTTTGATGATGTTAACTGTCAACTCTTTGATGCGGCGAGATACATCTTGGGCAGAAGCACCTTCAATGGATTTTACTGTCTCTTCATTTGCCCATGAAGGAAAGGTTTTTTTTCTCATGGAGTCTGAGTCAACCGTGCTTTTTGTATCTTTGATTTTAATGGGGGATGCACCATTCTCCGAACCCATCTTTTCACCAAAGAATCGAGTAGACCTCGGTTGGGAGTCGTCCATCGGCTTGGATTCAACAGGAGCCGGTTTTTCTATTGGAGGAACTAGAGGGCTTTTTGGCGCTTGCGCGCAGCCCATTACCAAAACAGGGAACAGATATAAAGATAGCCTATTTTGCATAATAGTTAATATATAACTCAAACCAGCAACAAAAACAAATGTTTGCCACACTAAAACTTTATCTACGTACCACACAGCGCACCCATGCCCACAAGATGGGAATAATAAACAGTGTGAGAAGGGTTCCGGTCACCATACCTCCTACAAGAACGACACCAATGGCGCGCCGCGCTGCGCCGCCTGCCCCCATTGCCCACAACAAAGGTGCATGACCAATGACCGTAGACAAAGCCGTCATCAAAATCGGACGAAACCGCTGCTGCGCTGCCTGTTGCGCCGCCTGCAAAGGGTCTAGCCCCTGCTGCAGCAACTGGCCGCCAAACTCCACCAGCAAAATACCGTGTTTGGTGATGAGCCCTACCAGGGTGATCAAACCTAGGTAGCTAAACACGCTTAGCGGCATGCCCAGCAGCCACATGAGCGCTAGGGCGCCGCCACAGGCTAGTGGTACGGTGAGCAGAATGACTAGAGGATCTAAAAAGCTGTTGAACAGGACCACTAAAGTGCCGTAGATAAACAATATAGCCAGAATCAAGAGCAGAGCCATGGTATGAAAAGCTTGTCGCTGCTGTTTGATCGAGTCGTCCCACTCCACGACAAATCCTTGTGGTAGTGTGTCGTTTAGCCTGCCTTGCACCAAACGCATTGCCTCTTGCACACTGTGACCCTTGGCTACGCTGATACCGACTTGGGCAGCTCGCATCTGATCGCGCCGCTGTAGGCCACCTTGAGGCAATATGGTCTCTTCGAATGTTGCCACTTCAGACAGAGGCAGCATTTGGCCGCTTTTTGTGGCAACCTCAACCTCTTCTAAATAGTGTGATGGTTGGGCAAGCTCGATCAAAGCGTTGTAAGAGATGTTGTCTTTATACCATTTGCAAGATACGTCACGATGAAAAAATATTCGCAATGCATCAGCGATCTGGTTTTGATCGATGCCCAAGCGAGCTGCTTTATCCCAATCTACACGCACGTCAAAAGCCTTCTGTTTCAAGTTGATGTTGCGCCATGCACTCTGGATCGCTTGTTGCTTTTGGAGTCCGTCGGTAAAAGCGTGGGTGTATTGTGCCAATGTTTCGTATGAGTCGTCTGTTTTTAAAATCAGTGAGATGTCTGCTCCCCGTTCGCTGCCGTGTATGCCAGGCAATCCTTTGCTCTCAAACAGCCACACGTTTGCATCGATATTTGGTAAACGGCTCAGCTGTTTTTGCAGTACCTCTTTAATCTCTTCGTCACTTCTTTGTCGCTGATGATGAGGTTTGAGAAATAGACGCAACCAAGCTCCATGCTCATGCGCCCCTCCAAAAACATGCCTGCCCTCGGGGATAGCAGCGACAATATTTTCTATGTGACGAACATATTTTTTATCAAATTCATCCACCGGCATATTTGGAATCTTGCGCACCCATACACCCAGACCACCTAGATCCTCGTGCGGCAACATTTCGCGAGGCAAATACCGCAGTGCAGTTGCTGTAAGAACAACGAGGATACATGTGGCCAATATTGCCCAGGCTTTTTGCGATAATATGCGTTTAATAATGCGTTCATAACCTCGTTGCAAAAATTGAAGGTTATGTTTGATTTCAGACGAACGATGTTGCTGCTTCGGCAGCAGGCTAACAAGCATCATAGGCGACAGTGTTAAAGCCAAAACACCAGAAATTGCCACACTTCCTGCCAGTGCCACGGCAAATTGCTGAAATACTTGACCCATGAGATCAGGCATCCAGGCAATGGGTGCATAGACACTCACCAGTGTGAGTGTAATGCCAACAATGGCAAACCCCAGTTCACGACCACTTTTGAGAGCTGCCTGCTTGGCAGACAGACCAGCATGCACAACATGGCGATAGATGTTTTCTACAACAACAATGGCATCGTCAACAACAATGCCCACAGCCAAGGCAATGCCCAACAGTGAAATAATGTTGAGCGAAAACCCACACATACGCAGCAACGCCAGACTGGTTAACAACGATACAGGAATCACTACAATAGGAATGAGCGTGATACGCAACCGGCGTAAGAAAGCAAACAAAACCAGCACAACCAGCAACACAGACTCGGCAATGGCTTGCTGCACGCCTTGCAAAGATTCGCGAATGGGCTGAGCCTTGTCATGCAGCAGCTGAATGCGGGTGCCTTGTGACATGTTTTGCTGCAAACGCGGCAGTGCCTGCAGCACCGCATCTGCAACTGCTACCCGATTGGCATCTTCTGCCACAAATACGCCAACTACAATAGCTGGCTTACCGTCAACGCGCTGTCTATGCTCTGCATGATGCCCAGAGAGTTTTATGTCCGCGATGTCACCCAGCGTGACCACGCCTGCCGCATCAGATTTCACCGCATCGCTGCAATTTTTGACACAGATGGCTGCAAACTCTTCGGGGGTGTGTAGATGTGAAATCACTGTGATGGAGGCGGTTTTTTGTAAACGGCCTGCCGGTAACGTTGCCTTATGGTTACGCAGTGCTTGCAACACAACACTGGCGTCGACACCAAAGGAGGCCATTTTGGCTCGATCCAGCAAAATACGCATGACATAGCTCTCACCACTAATGAATGCTCGAGTAACTCCAGGAATGCTTTGCAAAGCACCATCAAGACGCAAACGCGCCTGGTGTGTCAGCTGCACAGAAGTAAGATTGGGATTGTGTACGGCCAAAAAAACAAACGAGTCGTAGCGCTCGGTGTTGGCCAATGCCACAGCAGGTTTATCGGCTTGTTTCGGCAGGCGTGCCCAGCCCAAACGTTCGCGCACATCGGCCATAGCTTGATCCAAAGAGGTGCCGAGTCGAAACTGCAGCTGTATACGGCTAAAGCTGTAATACGATTCCGACGTAATGGTTTGCAGCGCGGGTGTGGTTGCCAGTGTGCTTTCTAGCGGAATGGTCACCTCTCTCTCCACCAATCGCGCACTGGCTGCTGGATACGCAGTTTCTACATAAATAATAGGTACAGAAACCTTTGGGTATTCGCGTACCGGCAACTGCTGCCAAGCAAGCAGACCAGTAACCAGAAAAAAAACACTCAACACCAACGAAAAGGTCGGTCGCTGTAAAAATGCGACCCAATCTCTGTCTGTCTGCTGGTCTTTGTTCACGGTTTGCACGCTTACTGTTTTGGCTGCTTGACTACAATAGCTTCTACTTCGGTGTCGTCGCTAAGCCGTTGCGGATTGTACAGCACCACCCTATCGCTGCTTTGCAACCCGGCAACTACCTCGGCGTGTGTGGTGTTGCGCAGCCCCACAGTGACCTCTTGCTGTTTGGCTTTGTTGTTGTGCACCACCACCACATGCTGCTGCCCATCTTTGATAAACAGCGCCGACAGAGGCACCATCAACACATTGCTGCGGCTGTCTAACACCCACTGCACCTGCTGCATACTACCCATTACGCAGTCGGGGCAGTGCGGCAGCTTGGCCTTGACTGTAGCCATGGCCGTTTTGCTATCGACACGCTGCGGCACCGACACAATGCTGCCTTGCTGACCATTGACCCACACGCGCTGCTTGCTTGTTAGCTTGGTAAGCAGCTGTGCCGGCACCAGCATGTGCACATAAACGCTGGTGGTGTCTTGCAGTGTCAACAGCACATCACCTTTTTGCACAGTTTGACCCACCGTTGCCGCCACCGAGGCACATACACCGGCAAAAGGGGCCTGTATGCGTGTTTGCGCCAGCTCTGTCTGCGCTTTTTGCAACTGCTGTTGCGCGTTTACCTGTTTCTCTTGCGCTTGTTGCAGCTTCTCTTGTGCAATCGATTTTTGCGCGGCAAGCCGCTGCGACCGTTGCAGCTGCGTTTGCGCTAGCTGCAGCTGCTGTTGTGCCAGGGCAAGCGCCTGCTGCTCTTGTTGCTGCTCCAGCTGCAGCAGCAGTGCTTTTGCCCTTACCTGCTGCCCCGGCTGCACCAGCACCTGCTGCACCACATCGGCCTTTTTGGCGCGCAGCTGTGCAAACTTGGCCGGATGCAGCTTGCCCAACAGGCTAATTCGCTTTTCGAGTGTGCCCTTGGCAACAGCCACAACCTCCACCCGTTTTTTGATGTTGGTGGCACCTTGTTGTGGCTGCGATGCAGATCGGCGCCAAATAGAGACAGCAGCAATGGCCACAACCGCCGCAGCAGCCAACCCCCACCACAACCCGATTTTATGTCGTTTCATCTGCCTTCCTCACATCGCTCATAACAACTTTGCAGCTATGTTGTGCTGCTGCAGTAGGCCAACTGTATAGGCCAAGTCGAGCTGCGCGCGCTGTAGATCTGAGCGAACCTGCGCCAGCTCAATTTCGGCATTGGCCAGGTCGCGCTCGGCTGCACTCAGCTCCAGCACGGTTGCCTGGCCGTTGTCGTACAAATCCACTGTACTGCGATGCAGCTGCTGGCTGGTGCTAAAGGCCTGCTGTGCCATATGCACACGCTGCTGCAGCGTCATGAGGCGATGGTGCTGTTGATGGGTATGTTGCCAGATCTCCCAGGTAAGCGCTTGCAACTGCAGGCGTTGCTGACCAATACGTGAACGCGTCTGGCGCATGTTGCCGTAGCGTGTACCGCCTTTGTAAGGCGACCACAACAGTGTAGCGCCAGCACGCCACGTCAACGCCTCTTGCAGATCGCCACCGACCAACGGCGCAGTGTGCGCAACACCTGTCGTGGCCTGCAACGACGGAAACAGATCCCACCAAGCAGCAGCGTGCTCGCGCTTGGCCATTTTAATAGCTAGTTGGCGATCTTTCACTTTGACGCGTTGTGCCATTGCCTGCTGTACCAGCTGCTGCGGCGGCTGTTTAGCAAATTCCCAAGCAGGCAGTTGCAGCTGTTGGACAACAGCAAACGGCTTGTTGTGTTGCATGATAGCGGCCAACTGCAGCAGCTTTTGTTGCTGCTCGTTTTGTGCTCGCAATAGCTTACTGTGACTTGTTAAGATATCTAACTGGGCCCGCTGCAGGTCGGCTTGATGAGCCAGCCCCTCTTGCAGCCGCCGTTTGACAGAGCTGTGCTGTTTTTGAAACGAGGCCAGCTGCAGCTTGGTTAACCGGGCAACACGAACAGCCAACACCGCATCGACATAAGCGAGGGCCGTTTTGTAAATGAGCTCACTTTTTTGCGTAGTCACAGAGGCAACAGCCTGCTGCAGCCCTACACGCTTTGCCTGCAGCTGCAGGGTGTTGCCGACATCCATAAGGGGCACAGCCACAGACAGGCCTGTTTGCAGCTTTGTGCCAGCAGGTGCAGAGCTTGGTAAAAGATTTTGTTGAATCTCAGGCCCCGTATTGGTCGTGACCGTAGGCAGCAACGGGCCCAGTGCACTGTATTGCACCCCTTTTTGCTCCTGCACCTTTTCTTGGGCAAGCTGCAGCGAGCTGCCGTTTGTCAATGCATAACCAATGGCCTGCCGCAGTGTAATAATAGGTTGATTGATTGTTGTCGTAGCCAATGTGTCAACGTTTGGTTCATTGCTAGACTGCTGCGCAAGGCAGGGCAACGAAGGCAGCTGTAGCGCTGCACATGCGCAAGCTCCTAAAAAAGCAAGCCAACAGCTATTTGTTTTCATTATCGCACTACATCACACTACAGCGAGTATAGCATGCGGCCTCGTGCAATTCCTAGCAAGCACATGTGGTTTGTTAGCTTTGCCAACTTATGTGCTTTGACCACCGCGACATAGGCCCGCAAGAGAAAATTTGCTAAAATATGAGTAGGAGATTGCACCTATGCCACAACTCATTCGCTTTGATTGGGCCATCAAGCATATTTTGCGCGACAAAGCCAATTTTGATGTGCTAGAGGGTTTTTTGTCGGAGCTGACCGGTCTGGATATCAGAATTGTAGAGATACTGGAGAGCGAAAGTAACCAAAACAGTAGCAAAGATAAATTTAACCGCGTCGATATTTTGGTCGCCACCCAAACGGGTGAGCGGATTATCATTGAGGTGCAGTGCGAAAAACAGCTAGACTACATCACCCGCATTTTATATGGCACAAGCAAGGTGATTACCGACACCATGCATAAGGGGTACAGCTATCGTCATGTCAAAAAGATCATTTCTGTAACCATTGCCTATTTTGATCTGGGTCATGGTGATGACTATGTTTATCGCGGCGATACGCAGTTTATCGGTATTCACACACATCACGTGCTCAAGCTCTCGCCCGAAGAGCAAACGCTTTACCAAAAAAAGACCATTGCCGATATCTATCCACAATACTATATTATTCAAGTCAGCAAATTCGATCAAAAAACTCGAGATAATCTTGACGAATGGATATATTTTTTAAAAACAGAAAAATTACCAAAAAACTATAAAGCCAAAGGGCTGCAGGCAGCGGCAGAAAAACTCAATGTGCTTAAACTTTCTGACGCACAACGGCGCAGCTATGACCGCTACATCGAAAAACTAGCAGATGAGCAAAGCTATTATGAATCAACCTACGTGCGAGGCCACGATGAGGGGCATCAAAAGGGGCGCAAAACAGGGCTGCGAGAGGGGCATCAAAAGG
>JBCCEX010000034.1:0-10874 GCA_039030035.1 Myxococcota bacterium | reverse complement strand
CTCCTTACCCGGCTGTTTACTGCCGCCTTGTTTTAACTATCGTTGCTCATCTGCCTTCAGTAAACTGTTTGATAAAATCCTCTTTATCAAGCAATCATCGTAAAAACTATTATGCCTTTTTTATTATGTCTTGGCAAGTTTTGACAAGAGAGGCCAGCCGCGTGGCTGCGATGAAAAAGTAGATTGCGGCAACAAAAACGACGGTTGTTGTGCAGCCAAGAGCTGTGCAAATTTGCTAACCAATCGGTTTATATGTCACCATTGTAGCATGCTCCAGCGGGAATTGCCGGCTGATTTACAGCATCGAATCGACTCCTATTTGCAGCAAGAGCCGCTGCAAGAGTACCGTTTGTTTATACAAAAGCTGGTTGAGCAGGCGCAAAGTGGCCATTTGCCTGCACTGCAGCAGCTGCAGCATCGGTTTGAGCCGCTGCAGTTTGGTACAGCGGGGCTGCGTGCTGCCATGGCGGCGGGTGAGGGCTGTATCAATCATGTGACAGTGTGTCGGGTTGCATGGGCATTGGGGCAGCATTTGTTGCACGGTTACGATACGCAGCAGCTTGCCAAGCAGGGGGTGGTTATTGGGCACGATGCGCGCCACAACAGTCTTGATTTTGCTGAGGCGATGGCTGCTGTGCTGACAGGCTTGGGTGTTGCGGTGCATCTGTTTGATGTGGCTGTGCCAACGCCTGTGTGTGCCTTTACTACAGTTGCGCTGCGCGCTTTGGGGGCAGCAATGGTTACGGCCAGCCACAATCCGGCCACCGATAATGGTGTAAAAATCTACCGCAGCGATGGGGCACAGATGATGGAGAACGACAGTGTGCCAATTGCGCAACTGATGCAGCAGGCTCCTAGTGTGAGCACGATGGTTTGTTTGTCACAACAGCAGCAGCGACAGTTGGGTTTGCGCCATGTTGTTGAGCAAAAAACGATCGACGCCTATTTTGCTGCAATTACTGCGCTGCCTGTTTATCACAACCATCAGCAGCAGCCAAAGCGCATAAAGGTGGTGCATACGCCACTACATGGTGTGGCGCGTGATTGGGCGGTGCGTGCGCTGCATGAGGCGGGGTTTGATCGGGTGCATGTGGTGCCGCAGCAGGCAGACCCCAATCCACAGTTTCCGACCACCCCCTATCCCAATCCGCAAGATCCACACGCTTTGCAGCTGGCTATAAAGCAGGCACAGCAGCTGTCGGCCGATCTGCTGTTGGCCAACGACCCCGATGCCGACCGGCTGGCTGTTTGTGTGCCCAATGCAGCCACAGGCGCTTGGGAGATGCTCGATGGCAACGCCATTGGCGTTTTGTTGGCCGACTGGATATTGAGCTGCTGCCAGCGCAGCAGCGGTGTTAAGCCATTGGTGGTAACAACTGTGGTTTCATCGCGGCTGCTGTCTTGTATTGCACAGCATTATGGCGCCAGCTATGCCGAATCGCTCACCGGTTTTCGCCACATTGCCCAAACAGTGCGACAGCACCATGCTGCTCATCATCATCAGCAGTTCGTATTTGGTTACGAAGAGGCATTGGGGTACTGCCTGTCGCCTACATTGGTTGAAAAAGATGGTATTTGTGCCGCTGCAGCCTTTGCCCGTTTGTTTGTGCAGCTGCAACAGCAGGGCAAAACTGTACAGCAACAGCTTGATGAGTTGGCGCTGCAGCATGGGCTACACCACACGCACCAGTTCTCTTTGGCATTTGCAGGAGCAACCGGCGCGCAGCGCATGGCTGAGGTGATGGTTTATTTGCGTAGCAATCCGCAACTGCTGCCGCATGGGGCTGGCTGGCAACAGCAGCAGGTTATGTTTTGTGATCTGCTACAGGGCGATGGCAATTTTCCTAAGGCCAATGTGCTTGTGTGGCAAGTGGCTCAGCAGGGGCGCATTGTGGCTCGCCCAAGCGGCACCGAACCCAAAATGAAGTTTTATGTGGAGTTGACGCAACGGGTCGATACATTGAAACAGCTACAACAAACTCGCCAGCAGCTACAACAGCGTTGCGAGCAGATACAAGCAGACATCACGCAGCTTTTGTTAACCCATGCTGCTTAACGAGACTCTACAAAAACAGACCGACACGCTGCAGTAAAATGGCTGCAACACAAAGTGGTACGATGACACGAATCAGCCATAGCCATATTGTGTAGAGCCGTTTGTATGCAGTTGCCTGGCAAAACTCCTGCTGGCAGATGTTGGCAGGCAGGCGCCAACCGACAAATAACGAGGTGATGAGAGCTGCAATAATCATGGTCCAGTCGGCCAGTACATTGGATGTGGCCAAAAAGCTGTCGCCGTAGATCGATGTCCATGTGGCAAAAACAGTACCCGATTCACTCAAGGCTGTTGGCACCCCTAAAATAAACGCTGCTGTAGTGGCGATCCACACAGCACGTGTGCGGGTGATGTTGCGCAGATCCATGAGGTTGGCTACCAGCACCTCCATTTGCGCCACCGAGGAGGTGAGTGCGGTGAAGATCAGCAGCACAAAAAAGAGCACGCCAAATAGCAGCGAGCCGGGCAGCTGCTCAAACACAAACGGCAAAATTTTAAACACCAGCCCCTCCCCACCCTCGGGGGCAAAGCCAAACGAGAACAGCAGCGGAAAAATAGCCAGGGCAATACACAAAGAGGCAACAAAATTGGCGCTACAAACCATGACGGCTGTTTTGGGCAGGTCGGTGCTGTGCTGCATGTAGCTACCGTAGGTCATAATGGGGCCGTGGCCCAAGCTCAGTGTAAAGAGAGCCAAAGCGAGAGCCTGCAGCAGCACCGTTGGCGTAACAGCAGCAAAGTTGGGTACAAAAATATAGCGCAGTGCTTGTGTAAACCCCGGCAAGGTGGTGCCGTAGATAACCAAAATAGCCAATAGCGCAAACAAAAGCAGCGTCATGCTGCGGGTGTAGCGCTCGATGCCTGCCGACAATCCTCTCGCTACAATCCACGCTGTAGCCGCCAAAAACAGCAGCTGAAACAGCACATTGAGCTCTCCCGAAGCACGAAACAGATCAAACAGCGCGCCAATTTCATGGGCTGACCGACCACCAAAGGCACGCGTGAGGCTCATGAGGGCATAGTGAATTCCCCAGCCAGCCACCACACAGTACCACCCCAAAATCAGCAAAGCAGCTAGTGCCGGCAGCCAACCACCAACAGCCCAGAGGCTACCAGCAGGCGCAAAGCGTGCAAAAGAGCGCACCGTGCCCTGCTGCGCAGCACGGCCAAGTGCCAGCTCTGCAATAAACAGCGGCACCCCAATGACAACATTAAACAGCAAAAACAGCAAAATAAAGGCACTGCCGCCGTTTTGCCCCATGGTATAAGGTAGTCGCCATATAGCGCCCAGCCCCATAGCAGAACCTACCGCCGCCAAAACAAAACCCAGTTTTGAACTCCAATTTTCTCGCGTCTGGCTCATTGCTCTCCCAGTTGTATTACGCAGCCTATTGCTGTTAGCTTATACCAATAGCAGACAAATGGTGTCTGTTGATACGGCACACACAGGAGTTATCGGTTTAATATCATGCCCACACAGCAGCAAAAACAGCACGCTTTGACACTGCTTGATCTTCTCGTTGCCCGTTTTCCTCATGCAGGCATTGAGCTGGAGTTTGCGGCGGGCAATTGGTGGCAGCTGCTGGTTGCTGTTTGCCTGTCGGCGCAAACCACCGACAAGCAGGTTAACAAGATCACACCAGCCCTGTTTGCTGCCTACCCCACACCACAGGCAATGGCGCAAGCGCAGCCGACCGACATTGAGCCCTACGTGCAGGCGTTGGGCCTTTTTCGCAACAAGGCACGCAATGTGGTGTTGGCAGCTCGCGCCATTGTGCAGCAGCATCATGGTCAGGTGCCAACCAGCCGGCAACAGCTGCAGCAGCTACCTGGTGTAGGGCCCAAAAGCGCTGCGGCAATTGCGTCAAACGCCTTTGGCGAACAGGCGATTGCTGTCGACACCCATGTGGGCAGAATTGCGCGACGTTTAGGGCTGTCGTGCAGCCACAACCCCAACCAGGTTGAGCGCGATCTCACCGCACTATGGCCCAAACAGAGGCTGTTGCAGGCGCACCACACACTCATTTGGCATGGTCGACGCATTTGCCATGCCCGCAAACCGGCCTGCCGCAGCTGCCCGGTGCAAAAACTATGCCCACAGGTGGGGGTGACGCATTAAGGTGCCGCAGGTGAAGTAGATGTTTGCGCAGATGGTTTCCAGGTGCGCGCTAGCCATTTTAGAGTTGGAGATATGTCGAGAACCCGCGCTATTTGCTCCAGCTGCGGAATTTTACTGGGATCATCTATGGGAAGCGACCGATCGGCAGGAAGAGCAAAATCAATACGATGGTAGTTATCGCCAATCAATTGTCGGCATTGATACTGTGCAACATCAGGTGGGCCATCTGCTAAAATCTCTAACAACGGCTCAATCCAACTTATCATGCCTGGGTCAATATCTTTAGCAGCAATGTACTTCATATATTCTCCTAGCCCTAAAGAGAGCACAGCCACCTGATCTAAGGCAGGTGGGTGCTTGATAGCATCTGAATCTTGGCTTTGAGACAGAGCTAAGAGGCTCATATCACTAATGCCAGCTAAACTAGCATCAACATAACCGTCTACCGACGGAAAATAGGGAACCGCAGCACTAGAGCGCAGGGCAACTTTGTATGCCAGCTCGTCACCGTTTTGTGTATTTGGAAAATTATGAAAAAACTTTGGCCCCCACGAACGCTTGTTAGGATCTGGATTTTTATTGTCTAGCTGAAAAGCAGGAACCAGCACCCTCTTTTTCAAATCGCGCAGTCGGGTTGTTCCAAGCCCTTTTTGCAAAAGCTTGGCTAGGATTTTATTGCTGTATCGCGTTTTTGCCCAACCATCCACACTGACCAATTTGTGCAGCAGCTTTTGCGAAAAGATCGCCGAGCCGTTGTCTTCATAAAATTCCAAAATCTCCTTAACAGAAACGCCGTATGCCAACAAGATTGCAATAATTCCCCCTGTGGAGCTGCCGGCAATCAAATCGGTCTGCTCAATGAGCTGCGGGTATTGCTGAAGCAGCCGCAACAAAATGACCAAGGGCACCACCCCTCGAATGCCTCCGGCGTCAATCGAAAGAATGCGGTAACGCACCGGTTTATGGTGCTGATGCGAGTGGTGGCTTTGCGTTGTCGTTCCCAGTTCCACCACGTGCGTAATAGGTTTGGTAGAAGCTTCGCTGCAAGATTTTACCGAGATACACCCCTGCATCAACAGGGCGCAGCTGATCAGATGCAGGCCTACTGTACAACAGCTATGTTGACCACAACGAAGCTTCACCACAAAACACCTCACGCACTTGGTCTTGAATCTTATTTTATTGTAAATCAAAACAGTAAAACAACCCGAAGGCGCTTTTTAACCAAAATAAATCATGCATCCATCATCTGAGCACCTGCCGCTCGCACAACCTACCAGCGCAGCAGCATTCATGGTGGTAGGGCATAGGTATAATTTAAATATTTTTAATAATGAGTTGACCATAATAAAGCGGTTCGTTTATACTAAAAGTGTAGATTAAGCAACAGGAGTAGCAAACGTGCAGGAGCAGATTACACAGACTTTTGATGAAGTTTCTAAACGTCTCACGCCAGAAAAAGCCCGCCATATTAACGCCTCTTATCTGTTTCGTATTGGACAGCAGGAGTGGTCTGTTGATCTCACGCAACCCTCTAACTGGGTGCAGCAGGGCAATACATTGACGCAACCGCAATGCACCATTACCGTAGAAAACCCGCAAGATTGGGTGCTGCTGGTGCAAGACAAACTCAACCCGACCATGGCCTTTATGCAAGGGAAAATTCGCGTGGCTGGGCAGATCTCTCTTGCACTCAAGCTGCAAACACTGTTAGATGTATAACAAAAACACGAAAATGAAAAATGAGAAAAATCTAACGATCAGTTATGTTTTGTGTGCCGTTGGCATGTTTACCCCCCTTGCTGGGTTGCATCGGTTTTATTTGGGCCGTCCTGTGTCTGGCATGCTATATACGATGACGTGGGGATTTTTTGGTATTGGCACCTTTTTAGACATGCTGCAAATGCCGCTGTTGGTGCAAGAGACCAATGCTCTCAGCAGTGCACGCAATGTCGATATGCTCATGGATTCATGGCTTGACTCGCAGGAGTATACAACCGAGCCCAACAGCATCGACAACCGCATTTTGCATCTGGCTAACAGCAACCAAGGGACTGTCACCGTACAAATGGTTTCGCTTGAAACCGGCCTATCGCTACAGCAGTCGCAGCAGGAGCTTGATCGCCTGCTCAAAGAGGGATTTTGCACAGTAGATGTCAGCGACGATGGCTGCATGCTTTATACATTTCAGGGACTCTCTACATATCGCAAGCCGGTGCGCTCAACGCAAACACACCGTTTTTAACAGGCTGTACGCTGGCCAAATCTCGTTGCTGCTAGGTGTGATCTAGATCACACGTTTGAGACGCTTTGTTGCCCTATGCTAAGCTGTGGTTGAGGTAAAATAGATGCGCGGGGGTTGGATATATCGCACCATTTGCATGCGTTGGTTGGCTGTGCTGCTGCTGTGTGCGACAAGCAGCGGCTGTGTCACAACCAAGGGGTACGCGTCTGTTTATCGCAAAGCGAAAAAACCGCCGTTTGGTTTGGAGAGTAGGGGGGAATTTTGCAAGCAGATGCAGCTAGCTGCCGTGGCGCAGCAGCGTTTGGGGTTGTCGCAGCAGCACACGATGCTGCATAGGCGTTGCAATATGTTGCGGCAGCAGCTGTTTGCGGCTGCTGTGCGGGCGCGACGCCATGTGACTTGGGTGTGGGGGTTGCCCTTGGCCTGGCCGGTGCATGCGGTGACACTGTATAGTTGGCCAGCGGTACAAACAGCAACGGCTGCCACTGTTTTTCAGGCGGCTAAGCAGCTGGAGCAGGCTTATCAAAACAACGACGAGCAGTTTTTGGCTGTTTGCACACAGCAGCTGCAAACACAGTGGGGCAAGCTGTTTGCCGCGCAACAGGCTTCGTGCACATGACATCATCGGCTGCCAAATCTGGATGGACTGCATTGGCATTGGGCGGCGGTGGTGCCTTTGGTGCTTATGGGGTGGGTGTGCTGCGCTATTTGCGCGAGCAGCTGCCGCCGCACATTGCCAAGCGTATTCACTTCGATATTATCTGTGGCGCATCTAGTGGTGCTATTAACTGCTGCCATGCTGCTGCTTACAACCATAGCCCACATCTACAGGGGCGGCTGCTGGCACGCGTGTGGCAACAGCTGTCTATTGAAAATGTCTACCAGGCCCATTTTGCCGATCTGCTGCGGTGGCGTCGCTTTTTCTTTGGCAGTGCAGCAAGGCAGGGGCAAAACAACCCCGATCAGCATGCCCGTTTGGGCGGTCTGTTTAACACAGCCCCCCTTGAACAGCAACTGCGCAAGCAGCTGCCGTGGCGGCAGATTACCAACAACATTATACAGGGGCATTTGCAGGCTGTGGCGGTCAATGCCCTCAATCTCAACTCGGGTAAGGCTCATGTGTTTGTGCAGCGCTCAGGCGGTGGCCTGCCGGCATGGAGCACCGATCCGCGTGTGCAGGCAGAGGCGGTGATTTTAGGGCCCGAACATGTGCTGGCCTCTACCGCTGTGCCGTGGATTTTTCCAACAGTTCGGCTCGATGAACGGCTGTTTTGCGATGGATCGCTCAAAATCAATACCCCCATTTCACCCGCTATTCGGTTGGGGGCAGACCGCCTGGTTATTATCACATTAGATAGCCACGACAGCAGCATCGAGCGCCCTGTGCCCGACAAACACAGCGGTTACCCGTCGGCACTGTTTTTGCTCAACCGCATTTTGGCTGCACTCATGGACGATCAGGCCGACTACAATCTCAAACGGCTGCACTATTTTAATGCGCTGGCCCAGGCCACCCACAACACGTTGCCTGGCGGGCAACCGGCACTGCGGCAAACCATGACCGCCATGCGTGGCGCATCGCATCGCAAAATTGACACCCTTGTGTTTCGGCCGAGCCAGCGTCTGGGCCATGTAGCCATTGAGTATCTCAAACAAGGCACCCTGCTGCAGCGTGCCGGTGGGCTGGTTGGCACTATTTTGCGACGCGTCGCCAAATCAGATGGCCAGCACGATGGCCATATTTTGCGCTTTTTTCTGTTTGATGGCGAGTTTGCCTGTGAGCTGATGCGCTTGGGCATGCAAGATGCGCACGATCAACGCCAAGAGATCATCGACTTCTTTTCGGCTTAACCCATTGCTGCTTTATGAGCACAACCCACACAACACAGCTGCTGCAACAGCCCGAATCAGACCATGTATGGTACCTGGTGCCTCTGGCAGCACAAACAGCGCATGCACAGCAAAGCGGTGCGCTGCTGCTGTCAGACGGCAACCACATACAGGTAATTGCCACCACAAGCAACGCAGCTGCACCATCACCCGATCTGCAGCCCCTCTTTGCCGACCATAGCCGCCTGTTTGTGTGTGCCCAGGCCAAACCCTGCCTGCTGCAGCTGCTTTACATCAACCTGCAGGTGGCACGCCCTGTCTGTTTAGATACACTGCATCAACTTATATATAATGAATCACCCCAATGGCTGCAACAAATTGCTCACAATACGCAGCAGGCATGCGCTTTGGTCAAACGTATGCAGGCCTGTTTGCAGCAGCTGCTACCCCAGCTCAAACAGCACAAGCTGCAGCGTGTTGCTCGCCTAGAGTGCCTGGTGCTGCCGGCCTTTGCACGCATGCAGCATGTAGGGCTGCCGATTGACACAGCCGCATGGCGAAGTGTGCTGCAGCAGCTACAGCAACAGCAACACGCAGCCAAACAGCAGGTGCTACAGCATGCCGGTGCGCTCGTGAAGAGCGATCTATTTGGCCAGCAGCAGTTTAACTTAAACAATAACCAGCAGCTCAAGCAGCTGCTGCAACAGCTGTTGCAAAAGCCTGTAGCCAATGTAAGCCAAGAGAGGCTGCGCGGTATGGTTGATGAGCACCCCATGATCAGCCAGCTGCTGCAGTATCGCGAGTTGGCCAAGCTTACCCAAACCTATGGCGAGCACTTTTTGGAGCATGTAAACCCCACAACCGGCCGCATACACGGTTGCTGGCAGCCGCTAGGCACCAACACCGGCCGCGCCATTTGCCACAGCCCCAATCTGCAAAATTTGCCAACGCGGCAAGATTTTCGTCGCTGTGTGCAGGCACCGCAAGGTTACCTGCTCATTACCGCCGATTATGCCGCCTGTGAGCTGCGTATTATGGCCTCGCTGTCGCAAGATGAGCACTTTTTGCAAGCCTTTGCCCAAAACAGAGATCTGCACAGCGAGGTGGCCACACGCCTGTTTGGTGTACCGGTCAATAAACAGACCAACACCCATTTGCGTAAACAGGCCAAAACCATCACATTTGGCCTGCTATACGGCATGGGCAACCACAGCCTGGCACGTCAGCTACACATGTCGCCGCCGCAGGCACAACAGCTCATGCAGCGCTACTTTGCCGCCCACCCGCAGCTTAAAGCCTACCTCGACAATAGTGCACAACAGGCGCTCAAACAGGGCTATGCCCGCAGCCTGCTGGGCAGACGCCTCATGCTGCAGTCCACTCACAGCACCGACCGCGGTCACATGCAGCGGGTGGCCCGCAACATGCCCATTCAAGCCACAGGAGCCGACATGCTCAAGCTGGCCATGCTGCGGCTACATGAGCGCATTGTGAAGCAGTGCCCGCAAACCCAGCTGGTCAATACCATACACGATGAACTGCTGCTATGCTGCCCGCAAGACAGCGCTCAAACCGTACAACAATGGGTACAACAAGAGATGCTGCAGGCGCAACAAGATCTGTTGCCACATGTTCAACCACAGGTCGATACTCATGTGGGGCCTTTTTGGAACCACTCATGATGGTGATACGGGTAGTATCAGACAAAAAATTTTACAGCTTGAGCTGTTTTGTAACAGCTACAACGCTTGGCGCCAGCCCCTGTGTGAGTCGCTTGCGGCAGCGCCAGCATGCGGCTGTTATCCTGTTTGGCGGTGTGTTATAGTTGCTGTCATGAGCCTCAAGCCACTGCCTGTAGGGATTCAATCGTTTGCCGACCTCATCAAAGGTGGCTGTGTTTACGTCGACAAAACCGAGCGGATTCATAGCCTGGCCCAAGCAGCAAAGGGGGCCTATTTTTTGTCGCGCCCGCGTCGCTTTGGTAAATCGCTGCTTATCTCAACCCTGCAGGCGCTGTTTGCCGGGCAGCGCCAGCTGTTTGAAGGGTTGTGGATTGCGCAACAAGGTCGGTGGGATTGGCAGCGGCAACATCCAGTGATGCACATTGACATGACACAAATCCCCCGCGCAAATCCGCAGGAGCTTGAGCAGGGGTTAGCGCATTGGATGCGTGAGGTGCTCAAAGAGCATCAACTGCAAAACAGCGTGCAGATAGAGCAATCTGCTGCAGGGCTATTGCGCGATGCCATTCGCTACCTATGCAAAGAGACCCCACCGGTCTTGCTCATCGACGAATACGATGCCCCCCTGGTAGATCACGTGGGCCACGGTAAAGAGAGGCTGGCCATTGCCCAAGCCAATCGGGCGGTGCTCAAGGAGTTTTACAGCGTTCTCAAAGCGCAAAGCAGCAATCTACGTTTTCTCTTTGTTACAGGTGTGAGCAAGTTTGCCCATGTCTCTATCTTTTCGGGGCTCAGCAATTTAGACGACATCTCCATGACACAAGACTACGCCACACTACTAGGCTACACACAGCAAGAGCTC
Source organism: Myxococcota bacterium (assembly GCA_039030035.1). Lineage (GTDB taxonomy): Bacteria > Myxococcota > UBA727 > UBA727 > JABDBI01 > JBCCEX01. The sequence goes on along the minus strand of JBCCEX010000034.1, from coordinate 80 downwards.
GAAACATACTTTGCCACCCATATCAAACAGCTGGCTGCGCAGCTAGCATTGAGCCACCAGCACTGCTTAGATACCATTCG
>JBCCEX010000033.1:0-10951 GCA_039030035.1 Myxococcota bacterium | reverse complement strand
GCGATGCAAAAAGGGGCCATCTTTGAGGCAGTCACCCAGCAGCCCTTTCATAAGATTGCGCATTGGTTTGTAGTAATCATACTGATAGGCAGCCTGCATGGGGGCATCGTACTCATCGATTGCGACCCACGGTGCCAAACCGTTGTGCTTAAGGGTGAGCAGTTTTGTTAAAATAACCAAAGTTTTTTCACACTCCACAGACAAAGCTTGCTCTTGTGCCACCCTGTCTAAAAGACGCTGTTGACCAGGTGATAGTTGATCCACCGGCGCGTCTTGACACGTTTGTGAAACCAGATCTGCTAGCAGGTTACGTAGCTTCCAAAAGGCATCTTTCCAATTGCTTTGCTTAATGGTACGAAACGAGATGAATAAGACCGGCCGCTTGCCCCGCTCTTGCTGATACTGCGGCGGCACTTTGCTAATCGCTAGCCCTGCAAATAGATCCTCTTTGTCGCTGGCTGGCTGGCGCAAAAAACGACACAGCATATCAAGATTTATTGTTTTACCAAACCGCCGTGGGCGGGTAATCAGCGTAACTTTACCACCAACATCAAGAAATTCTTTAATAAAAAGCGTTTTATCAACAAAGCAGTAATCCTCTCGCACCAGCTCAGCAAAGTCAGATATCCCCACCGGCATTTTGCCAGTTGGATTGACAATGGGGTTGTGTTGCACGGTGTCGCTCATACCCACCATGTTACACCATAACAGCCTTGCTGAGGTGCCTTGTGACCAAGAGGTGTTGTTAAACAAGCTGTCTGCTGTTAACTCTTGCTTGCCAAATAGAGTAGATCTTGTGCAATGTCTGCTGCAGCTTGTGGGTGTGCTAGGCTGGCCGCTTGCTGTTGCATGTGTTGGCGCTGTTGCGGCGATTGAATGAGTTTGATGAGTTGATTGGCTAGGCTATCTGATGATAATTGATGTTGTGGCAGCAGCACGGCGGCGCCTTGCTGCGATAGGTAAGAGGCGTTGTGTGTTTGGTGATCGCCAGCAACATGGGGCAGGGGCACAAAAATGGCGGCGGCGCCTACCTGAGCGATCTCTGCGCAGGTGGCGGCACCGCTGCGGGTAATAATGAGATCGCTGCGGCTGTAGGCATGTGCCATGTTTTGTACAAAGGGGACAACTTCGGCGTTGAGCTGGTGATGATCGTAGGCCTGCTGTACAATCTGTTGGTTGCCGGCGCCTGTTTGGTGTAGCACCTCTACGGCAATGCCTTGTTGCTGCAGTGTGTGTAGGGCAGCGGGAGCGGTTTGGTTTAAAATAGCAGCTCCTTGGCTGCCGCCTAGTATGAGAATGCGGCAGGGCTTTGTAGCCGATGCAGCGGGGCAGCGGGTGTGGTGCAGTGTCGAGCGTACGGGAATACCGGTGAGCACAAAGCGGCTGGCGCAGCGCTTGGGAAATTGTTGGGCGGTTTGGGCAAAGCCTCCGTAAATGCGGTTGGTAACATAGCCTAATAGGCGGTTTGTTAGGCCCGGCACGCTGTTGGGTTCGCAAACAGCTGTGGGGATACCCAGCAGCCAAGCCGCCAGCAGTGTGGGGCCTGAGGCGTAGCCGCCAACGCCCAGAACAACATTGGCTCGAAAGCGGCGCAACAGCCAAATAGATTGCCACACCGCTTTGGCGGCCTGGGCAGCAGCCAATAGTCGGTGCAACGGCGACTTGCCGACAAATCCCGACACCGATAGGCTGTGTGTGGCAAAACCGGCCGCCGCTGCGGGGCTGCTGCCTAGTTGGCCGCGGCTACCAACAAATAGGATTTTTGCTTGTGGCGATTGGCGCTGAATCTCTTGGGCAACGGCGACGGCGACAAACACATGGCCGCCTGTTGCGCCGCCGGCAAAAACGACATGCATGACAAGCCACACAAACAGCAGACTATTTGCTTTGTGGTGGGGTCGCCTGCTCTTTTTGTTCACTCTTTTGCTCGGGCAGCAGCTCAATAACAGCTTTCATGGCGTTGTCGCCTTGCCGAAAACCGCTTTTCATCACACGGGTGTAGCCACCTGGTCGCTGCTGAAAACGGGGAGCGATTTGGTTAAATAGCTTATGCAAAATCTCTTTGTCGCGCACCTGCTGGTAAGCTAGGCGATGTGCATGGACACCACCTTGTTTAGCAAGCGTGATCAAACGCTCAACAATGCCGCGCAACTGCTTTGCCTTTGGTAGCGTTGTTTGTATCGATTCGTGTCGCAGCAAAGAGACGGCTTGGTTTCTCCACAAGGCACGTCGATGTGCTGGCGTACGGTTGAGTTTACGACCCTGTTTGAGATGGCGCATCTTTTTCTCCTTTTACTTCGTTTAACAACGCGTTTAATTTTTAGTTAACTCTTGTTAGACTCTTTTGCATCGTCAGCAGACCAATCGGCCAAATGCATACCCAACGACAGACCCATCTGCTCAAGTGTCTCTTTAATCTCTTTGAGACTCTTACGACCAAAATTTTTGGTTTTCATCATCTCACCCTCTGTGCGTTGTACCAGATCTCCCACCCGATTTACACCGGCATTGGCCAAGCAGTGAGCGGAGCGCACAGACAACTTGAGCTCCGAAACAGGACGCATAAGATGCTCATTGAGATCGGCTTGTCGACTCTCGCCCTGCAGCAGATTAATCGTATCTTGTGCGGCGGCGTTAACAAATACAGAAAGCTGATCTGCATGAATACGAGCCGCTTTTTCTAAGGCAGCCTGAGGAGCAATAGAGCCGTCGGTCCAAATCTCTAAACTCAGTTTGTCGTAGTCTGTTTTTTGGCCAACCCGGGCGTTGGTCACATTGTAGTTCACACGGCGCACAGGGCTAAAAGAGGCATCGACAAAAATGGTGCCTAAAGGAGCATCATCCTCCTCAAACTCTGTAAAGGGAACATACCCTCTTCCTACAGCAATGGTGATATCTGCGCGAAACTCACCACCCTCTGCAATGGTGCAAATGTACTGATTGGGATTGAGAACAGCCACGCCGGGTGACTTGATGTCACTCGCCAACACCTGGCAGGGACCTGTTTTGTGAATAGTAACAACACGACGCAGCCCCTCTTGCAGTTTGACAACAACCTGTTTGAGATTTAAGACAATTTCGGTGCCATCTTCGCGAGCATAGGGCAAAGAGGTGTACTCATGCTTCATGCCCTCAATGTGAACGGCCGTAACAGCTGCACCGGGCAACGACGACAACAAAATACGCCGCAGCGAGTTACCCAGCGTGACCCCATACCCCTTTTCGAGAGGCTCGGCACTAAAACAGCCGTAGGAATCAGTTAAACTCTCTCTGTCAATTTCTAGACCTTTTGGCCGAACGAGTTCAGATACATCTTGTTGTTGCGACATTGCTTTGTCCCCCTGCTACTGTTTTTATCCCTAACATTACCAACCAAATTCCTCTACTACACGCGACGTTTTTTAGGAGGACGGCAGCCATTGTGTGGAATTGGGGTCACATCACTAATGGACTGAACTCGGATTCCTACAGAAACAATGGCCCGCACAGCCGATTCTCGACCCGATCCAGGGCCTCTTACCAAAACATCTACCGAGCGCAGGCCGTGATCTTTAGCCTTACGAGCAGCATCTTCAGAGGTCACCTGGGCTGCAAACGGCGTTCCTTTTTTGGAACCACCAAAACCACGTACACCACAAGTAGACCAAGAGATCGCATTGCCCCGCGGATCGGTAAAGGTAATGATGGAGTTGTTAAATGATGTGTAAATATGGGCAATACCGTGCGGGATATTTTTTTTGACCCTTTTTTTTCCTCGTGTTTGTGCCATCTATTTTGCCTCTTGTATAATAAAGATTATGAACGACCTCGAGCAAACTTCTTTTTGCGACAGCTTCTGGCGTTGGAGTGGCTGCGTTGACCATGAGCAGGCAAACCCTTAAGATGTCGCGTACCTCTGTAACACCCTTCGTGAATCAGACGTCGAATATTCTCAGAGACCTCTCGACGCAGATCACCCTCTACCGGAAATGTAATGGCTGCACGAATATTGGCTACCTCCTCCTCAGAGAGGGCGTCTGTTCGTTTCTCCTGGGGAATGTTTGCCTGACGTAAAACCTGTTGCGCCCGCAGTGGGCCAATGCCGTAAATGTATGTAAGAGCGACCCCTAACGGTTTGTTTACCGGGAGATCAACACCTGAAATGCGTGCCATAAATGTTTCTCCTTAAAAAGACTGCCCCTTTAACCCTGGCGCTGCTTGTGTCGCACATTTTTGCATAAAATGCGCACCACTCCCCTGCGCCGAATAACCTTACACGATTCACAAATTCGCTTAACAGAAGCACGTACTTTCACTGTAACCACCTAATTTTTCAAGTTTCATCACACAGTGTGTTATAGCAGTTTTTGGTTGCCTGTGCAAGATCATGTTACCTTTTGCTGCTGCAACAACTGCTGTAATTCACGCCAAACCTCTGTTACATCTGCCTGCGCATCAATACAATGCAGCAGGCCAAGCTTTTGGTAAAATGACTTTACTGGTGCCGTTTGCTGCTCAAATACCTCAATTCTATGCTGAATCGCCTGCGGTCGATCATCTTGCCGACGCACAAGGGCATGTTGATCTCGCGCGCACTTAGGATGCGGGCCCGGTGGAATCTGCTGCCCCTGCCAGCGATAGGAGGCGCCACAATGCGGGCAGGTAAGCCGATTGCTCAGCCGCTTGACCAAAATGTCAGCAGCAACCTCAAAGCTCATGACGCCAGAAAGTCGCTGCTGCTGCTGCGCTAGTAATTGCTGCAACAGCTGCGCCTGTACAACAGTACGAGGAAATCCATCAAGCAGATAGCCCGCCTGACAATCGGGCTGTTGCAGCCGCTGCTTAACCACCTGCAATACCACATCATCCGGCACCAGATCACCCCGCGCTATAAAACCGCGCACCTGCTGCGCCAGCGGATGATCAGGCTGCGCTTGAATATGCCGCAGCGCCTCACCAGTGCTGATGTGCACGACCTTGTAATGCTCTTGAATGTTCCTTGCTTGTGTCCCCTTTCCCGCCCCCGGCGGCCCCAACAAAACCAGACGCATAAACGTGCCTCAAACTCCCAACTTATCTTTATCTCAACAATCATCTTACCGGTACAAACGGCCATTAGCCAGCCCTCACCCCAAAAAAACCGATAGCCGATCGCGTTGATTGATGCTGCACACAACCGCTCCCTTTCATGTCATAGCCGTTCATAGCCATACACAGCGGCAGTGGCCTTGACAAAGCGGCCTGTTTTTGACATAATTTTATCTTGTTTTATTAGGAGATTAAGAATGGATAAGTTTTCAACAAGACATCTTTTTATTTTACTTTTATTATGCTCTTGCGGCGAGGTTAGCAGTGCACAAAAGCAGCAACCAACCCAGCCCAACACAGCTGCAGCAGTCAACGCCACCGCCCTACCAGACAAACAACTGCACCTGAATATCTCGCAAAAAACACAAAAAGCCTGCTCTGCCAACAGCACAATGCTCAAGCGAGATCAACTTACCCAGTCGCGACAAACAATCAAAGATCTCGTTACCCAAGCAGGTAGCACAGCATCTGCACAACCGTGGGATTGCGCCGTGAGTCTCGCCAACGACATGCAACGGCTGCTACAAAAGCAGCGCGTGCCTCGCCAAGGAGATTGGTACGACATTGTGGTTATCGGCGCCGGCGTGCAGGCCAGTATTTTCAATGCAGCTATTTGGCAGCAGCTTGATCAGTACAAAAAGAGTCTGAGCATTTTGTTGATAGACCAAAATGCCGATGGCGGGGCGCAGCATTTTCAAACCTACATGTACCCAATTAATACCGGAGCAACCGGTACATCTTTTCCACCAACACCACTGCAAATTAGTGATTATGCCGTTGACAGCAACCCTCCCGCCTACTCTATTTGGACACAGTCGGTTCTGTCGCACTTTTTATCTCGCTCCCATTTTCTTTTTGGCCAGCGAGTGCAAAAAATTGAATTTACACAAAACGATGCAAACCAAAAACAGTACACCGTGCACATCGGCAACAAGCTGACCGTGCAGACCAAAGCGGTGGTGATTGCCACCGGTTTGGGTGATCCAAAATTCCCCCAAGAGAGTGATTTTATGTGGCTCAAACAGCAAAAACAGCAAGCTGCAAGCTGCCAAAACCTCTCCTGCGTGCCCACTGTGTTGGCATTTGAAGATATGATTCTGCTAGAGCGACACCTCAATCAACACAACCTGAGCCTGCTGACAGCACTAAAGGGCAAACAGGTGGCTATTATAGGTGCTAACGCTAGCGGTCAAGCAGTGAAACAGTTTTTGGAAGGCAATGCCCCCGCACGCGCGTACACATACGCTTCGACCCAGACAAACCCAAGCAATGTACAGCTGTTTTCAGGCAGCAACAACGGCAGAATCGAACGTCTGGGCCAGGCCGACATGGGCAACCGTGTTGCCTTGTGGGACAGCAACAACGAGAAGCACACTTTTGATGTAGCCGTTGTGGCAATGGGCTACAACCGCAACAGCCCCACCACAAGAGTCAAACAGCTCATTCAGCCCCTGCAAACACAGCCACAGCAGCAGCCGATGTCTGAACAGCTACAACCAGAACCCATGACATTTGTGGCGCTACAAAACAGCAAAAACACACCCATGGCCTACCAGCTCAAAGAGCGATGCCAGCTCATAAATGACAAACTGCAGTGCCTTTTTGCAACCGATCGAAACGTTGACGAGCCAGAGCCCAAAGCAGGACCAAACAGCCCTTTTCATCCCATTTTTATAATTGGCCCAGCATCTGAGGCTATCGGATCTGGCAAATCGCTTGGCGATGTCATCAGCGCGTCGGCAACAAAGAGCGTGCAATTTGTACAGTGGCTGCTACCGCAACTCTTATGACGTGCGTTGCCAAAATTGATGCAAAAAAAGCGCCTGCTGCAACCATAAACAGTGCAGCAGGCGCGAAGCGTTATCGGCTAGTGAGGGCGGGCTTAGAAGCCTCCCATGCCGCCCATACCACCCATACCGCCCATGCCACCCATTTCTGCTGGGTCAGCACCTTTGGCGGCCTTTTTCTCTTGTGGCTTTTCGGCCACCATCGCCTCTGTGGTGAGCAGCAGCGACGACACCGACACAGCGTTTTGCAGCGCAGTGCGTGTTACCTTGGTGGGGTCGATAACACCCCACTTCAGTAGGTCACCATACTCCTCGGTAGCGGCGTTGAAACCAAAGGAGCTGCCGCTGTTCTCTTTGACACGGTTGACAACAACCGAGCCATCGCAGCCAGCATTTGCGGCAATGCAGCGCAGGGGAGCCTCAACCGCTTTGCGCAGCAAATCAACACCAAACTTCTCTTCGGAGTTGACCTGCAGCGAATCTAGCGCTTTGATTGCTCGCAACAGCGCAGTACCACCACCTGGCACAATGCCCTCCTCAACAGCAGCACGGGTCGCATGCATGGCATCTTCTACGCGCGCTTTGAGTTCCTTCATTTCGGTTTCGGTTGCTGCACCTACACGGATTACGGCAACACCGCCAGCCAATTTAGCCAAACGCTCTTGCAGCTTTTCGCAATCGTAATCGGAGGAGGTCTCCTCGATTTGCGCGCGAATCTGCTTAATGCGTGCGGCAATGGCATCTTGCTGACCAGCCCCATCGACAATGGTGGTGTTATCTTTGCTGATGGTCACTGTTTTGGCACCACCAAGATTGTTGATGGTGACACCTTCGAGCTTATAGCCTGTGTCTTCAGAAATAAACGTTGCTCCGGTTAGGGTAGCAATGTCTTCCAACATGGCCTTACGGCGATCACCAAAACCAGGCGCCTTAACAGCACACACGTTTAAGGTGCCACGCATTTTGTTGACAACCAGCGTTGCCAGCGCTTCGCCTTCGACATCTTCTGCAATCATCAACAATGGTCGACCACTTTTGGCAACCTGCTCCAGCAGCGGCAACACATCTTTGAGATTGGTGATTTTTTTTTCGTAGACCAAAATGCATGGGTTTTCAAGCACAGTCTCCATACGCTCTGCATCGGTCACAAAGTAGGGTGATACGTAGCCGCGATCAAACTGCATTCCCTCAACCACTTCGAGTGTGGTCTCAAGGCTTTTGGCCTCTTCAACGGTAATAACACCCTCTTTACCAACCTTCTCCATCGCCTCGGCAATTAGCTCACCAATGTCGCTGGCGCCGTTGGCAGATACAGTACCCACCTGGGCAATTTCACGATGATCCTTCACCGGCTTAGATTGAGACTTCAGCTCGTTGACAATGCACTCTTGCGCCTTGTCTAAACCGCGCTTGAGATCCATAGGGTTGTGCCCCGCCGTTACATATTTCATCCCCTCGTTGCACAAGCTTTGGGTCAACACAGTGGCTGTCGTTGTACCATCACCGGCGTTGTCGGAGGTTTTGGATGCAACCTCTTTAATGAGCTGCGCCCCCATGTTTTCGAACTTATCTTCAAGCTCAACCTCTTTGGCCACCGTCACACCATCTTTGCTAATGGTAGGCGACCCCCAACTCTTCTCCATCACCACATTGCGACCGCGAGGCCCCAGTGTCACCTTAACTGTATTGGCTAATGTGTTGATTCCACACAGCAGTTTGCCGCGTGCATTTGACTCAAATAAAATACTCTTTGCTGCCATTTTTTACCTCCTTTTCTTTGCTTAAATAGCTAACTCCACAACCCCAAAATGTCATCCTCGCGCAAAAGCAGATGCATGTTATCACCCACCTTCACCTCTGTTTCGGCATATTTGGCAAACAGTACACGATCGCCCGGCTTAACACAAACCTTGCGCAGCTGACCGTTTTCCATAATGCGCCCTTCGCCCACAGCAACAACCTCACCCTCTAAAGGTTTCTCTTTGGCGCTGTCTGGAATGAACAAACTTCCTACTTTCTCTTCCTCTTCAATCCGTTTGACCAACACACGGTCATGTAACGGCTTCAGTGTTTTTGACATATTTATCCTCCTCACGAGCCTTTACACATCATAGCCCGCGCTCAATAGTTGAAGTGTAAACGCCACAAAGCATCCGTCAAGGGCTGATGGATCACAACAACACTGCCTTCGCCAACACCAGGCCCCATGCCACATGACGCAAAACAATTTGCATGGCTTTTTTAAACAGGTTACGATATCAATCTAAGTTATTTACAAAAGGAGGGCGGTTGCCATGTTGAACTTACTGCAATCTATTGAAGAACCAGAAATCCACAACAAACACCCCGCGTTTCGCGCAGGCGATACCATTCGGGTGCACTTTCGCATTAAAGAGGGCGAAAAGGAGCGTGTGCAGGTCTTTGAAGGCGTATGCATTGCTATTAAACGAGGCGGCAACCGCACAGCCATTACCGTAAGAAAAATAAGCTTCATGCAGGGCGTTGAGCGTATTTTCCCCCTATTTAGCCCACGTATCGAACGCATCGAGGTGGTCAGCGAAGGCCATGTACGCCGCGCAAAACTCTACTATCTACGTCAACTCAAGGGCAAAAAGGCACGTATCCGCAGACGTGTCACGTGGAACAAACCACAACCCGCTCGACAAAAAGAGCCTGCCGAAGCCACAGCTGCTCCTGCATAACCAGCAGCCGCACAACAAGCGCGGCTCGCTCAAAAGGGCAAAATTCGGTACCGCTACAACCCCCACACCGTAATGGCCTGGCCATTGACAGCCTGCTGCCGCTTCACCCAAATGCGCTCGTCCCACGACTTGCCCTGGCGACGATCAAAAAGAAGCAAATGCCCTTGGGTAGCTTTACAGCTGTCCATGTAGGCCGACGTCTGTTGTAAACCCTGCTGCAGTATACTGTCAAAACCACCCTTGTCGTGAATCAGTTTGAGCTCAAGTACAACCCTTTGACACCACACAGACCGCTGCTGCACAGGCGGCTGCTGCAATCGTGGCCACACCACCAGCAGATCGGTTCGCCCCCGGCCTAGCGCGTACTCGCGGTAAATGCTGCCGCCACCGTTTATCACTCGCTGCAAAAACGCCTGCAAAATCAAATGGGGCCCCGCCTCTTTATATTGAAATTGCTCGAGCCAGCTGTCGGAATTTTCGCGAAAAAATTGTTGAAATTCCTGCAACAGCTCTTGCATGCATAGCTGACCCTCAGAGTTGACATAGCTGGAGCGCTGCAGCCTGACATTCATTTGAAAATCGGCAGATAACTCCCGGGGAATAATCTCGCGATAGATAGGATTGCTAAACGACAACTCCCCGTTGTGCGCCTGCTTGAGCAGGCCTAAATCTACAACATACTCGACGTCTTGCCTGCGAACCAGAGGCCCCTCTCCTTGTAAAATTGGCTCTATCACACGCTGTACCCGATCTTGCTGCAGCTTGGCCATGAGTTGATCTAGGTGTGTTTCGCGGCGTTGAATCAGCCGTTCTTTGGCGATATCAATAGCCTCTGCCGAAATGGTTGTGCTGCGATCACGCCCGGCCTCGTCACGAAAACAGGCCTCGTAAGCCAACGCATTGACCAACCAGGGTTGCCCCTGCGTGAGCTCAAACACCCGCTCACACACACCCGCGGCAAACCGCTGCCCAGTCTCTTGTGTGTGTTGTGCATACAGCGTTGTAATATCATCTTGCGAAAAGTCACCCAGCCGCAGCGAGTCGGAATGGATATTAAACGGGCTACCGCCCTTTACCAAATATTCTCCCTCATCACCCAGCTCCATTCGGTAGTCGCGCAGATGCCGCAAGCCACACAGCACCACACTGCTAGGAAACCGATCCGGACGTTTTGGGTAGCCCAACCGCAGCTGTCGCAACACCGAAATCAGCGACAGCCCTATCAACGAATCGATTTCATCAAACAGCAGCACCAGCGGCTTAGGGTTGTGCAAACACCAGCCGCGCAGCAGCGACCCCAGTGCGCTCAAAGCCCTGTCTTGCTGCAAAACAGTGCGCCAGTTGTGCTCCACCCAACTATCTTGCAGCTGATCTTGCGCCTCAAGCGCCAACTCT
>JBCCEX010000032.1:0-10963 GCA_039030035.1 Myxococcota bacterium | reverse complement strand
TACCGCTGCGTGAGATTGAAAGAGACCCTAAAAATCTCTGGGGGCTGCTGCTGGCCAGCGGCTATCTCACTGCTGCGCAGGCTCACGAAAATCCTCATGCAGATAATCAAATCGTACAGTTGTGTATTCCCAATAACGAGGTACGACGCTTGTACACCGGTTTGGTGACCGAATGGCTAACGGGGCCTGCTCGAGGTATTAGTGGCGCTAAGCTGCTTGACACTTTGGTGCAAGGACAGGTGCAAGATTTTGCCGACTACTTTGCCCGATTTGCGCTCGAAAGCATCAGCTATTTTGACCAGGGCGGCGAGCAGCCCGAGCGCTTTTACCATGGCTTCGTATTGGGCATGATGCAACATTTGCAAGAGCGCTACATTGTCGATTCACAACGCGAAAGCGGCCTGGGTCGTTACGATTTGGCGCTTGAGCCTAGAGATAAGACACTGCCTGGCTTTGTGATGGAGTTTAAAACCTGCATGGGCGATGCTGCATCGCTCAACAACACCGCGCAGCAAGCGCTGCAGCAGATTCAAGATAAACAATATCATGTTGAGCTGCTCAAACGGGGTGTTAAACCCATCATCGCTTTAGGGCTAGCATTTAGAGGCAAACAGGTTGCTATTGCTCACACCGAACTAACACAAGCCTCTAGCACATAGCACAGCATCCAACACTCTTGCCACGCTCAAAGCTATACACAATTGCAGGAGGTTGCCACAACTTACCTAATACCATTCCTGCAGAATAATGTTACAAATACAATGACTCCCGCTCATCCGCTGTGCCCACAATTCCTGGATTCCTGCCTGCTCGGGAATGACAAGATGAAATCACTATTTGCTGCGATTGGTATAAGATCTGTTTGTGTATGAATGGCTAGCCACACAAACGCCGGCGTCGTGTCGATGAGCGCTGTGCTGCTCGATATATTGCCCACAGCAACACAAAAGCAGTATCTTGGCCGGCTGTGGCTGCTGGTGTCGCTCCGCGGCAACTTTGTGGTTGTGGTGCCGGCACGACCGGTAGCTGAGCTGAGGTGACGCTGCCTTGTGCAACACGCAGCAATCCATATACCTCAAAGCGTGATTTTTCTGAAGCATCTGCAGGGTACCACACATATTTGCCGCCGCTATCTGGGTTGGGTAAACCGGTGACAACGGTTTGCCAATCGGTGTTGGAGTTGGTGGTATCGCGAGCATACAGTGTCAAGTTACCCAGCATGGCGGGCTCAACACTCCAAGAGAGGTGAATTGCCTGACGAGCGCTTGATAGCTGCTGCATTTCGGCCTGCGTGATGCGTAGATTGGGCAGTGCGATGGTGTTGTCAATGGCAATCGACTCGGGCGCACGCACATGGGCCTCTTGCCCTGCTACATTGCGCAAACGGCCAAAAAAGGAGTAGGTGGCTGAGGGCAAAGCAGCTACTGCAACCGCTGTTTGTGTTGGTTGTTGTGGCTGCGTGGGTACAGCAACAGCTGTAGCAAGCAAAATTCCATCTAATAGCAGATCGGGATGGGTGGAGGCGTATATGTCCATATGCAGCAGTGGACCAAAATCGGCTGTGGCTGTTTGGCATGTGATCACAACATGTTGAGGTGATTGCTGCCGCGCATGAAGTTGCAGCTGTGGCAGCGGTTGTTGCGCCAATGCCAGCAACTTTGGATCGGTCTGCTGTGGCTCAATAGATGGCTGTGGCTGCTGCTGCGCGTCGCCATTGTTCGATTCCGATGGATCATCTAGCTCATTTTGTGCGGCATCCTCTTGCAGCTGGGGGCAGATCCAATCGGCATACCAGGGATCGATAGCCGAAAATGTGTCGCTGTGGCAGGCGCCAAACGCAAATCCTGGACTCCCCAAAGCCTCTTGGGGCAGAGGGCAATCCTCTGTCCTCCAATCGCTCAGTTGCCCTCCCAAAGCGGCATCAACTGTAGGCAGGTGGCGTGATTGGCCATCGGGAAAAGTTTTGGAGTCGCTAAATTGTACACACTGCTCCTGCTGGCCAGCCTGCTGTATGCACAGCTGCTGCACCCCGCTGTTTTTGAGCGAAAACCGCTCATCGGCAACAACATGCAGCGGAATTTGCGGACACAGCCCCAAGCCCAAATCGGCAGATTGTGCAACAATGGCATACCCCCCCACCGGCACCATAACATCTGACTGCTGCAGTACGATACGCCAAGCCTCTTTGGGGCTTTTCACACCATCAATTCGGCGGATGATCAGACCGGTCAATGCAATGGGGTGATCGGAGACATTGTATAGCTCAACCCACTCTCTGGTGGTATCGGATGATCGACCGGGCGCATTGGCGTACACCTCTGTAATGAGTAAATTGCTGGCCCATGCCCATGATGTTGGCATTAGCATGCATAAAACACAGCAATACACAGGCAGGCAGAATCGGTTGTGGGTGAATTTTTTATAAAAAAATAACAGCATCTTAATATAAAAACAATATAAAATTGATAAACATTCCAACAGAAACAGGCGGGACAGTTAAATAGATGTTCAATCGGATATAGACATCTATTAAAAACAATTGCCGTAAAAAAATAAAACAAATAAGCAAAATTTCTTTACTTTTAACAGGTGAATCATGCTATCCTAAGACTAAGATAAGAGGGAGTAGAGCAGTGCCGATCGCATTTTTTGATCTCGATAAAACGTTGCTAGAGATCAACTCTGCGCGGTTATGGATGCGCTGGCAGCGTAAACAGCATCGCATTACAGTATGGCAAACTCTACAGGCAAGCTACTGGCTGACGCTCTATCATTTAGGGGTGACAGGTGTAGAGGCTGCTATACGCAAGGCGGTGCGCTACAACTTTACCGGAGCCAACCAAAAAGAGACCTTGCTGCAGGTGCAGCAGTTTTATATGCAGGAGCTATACAACAAATATCGCCCCAAAGCGCTGCAGGTCTTGCAACAGCAACGCGCGTTGGGCCACCGCTTGGTGCTGCTGACCAGTGCCCTGCATGAATTGGCCGAGCTGGTGACGCAGCAGCTGCACCTAGATAGCTGCTTGTGCACCCATTTGCAGGTTGACAATGCGGGCAACTACACGGGCCAAGTGATGGAGCCCATGTGCTTTGGCCAAGGCAAGCTAAAGCTGGCGCAAGAGTTTGCGCAACAAAACGATGTTCAGCTGCAAGATTGCCTATTTTACACCGACTCTGTATGGGATCTACCGCTGCTGCAGCAGGTGGGGAGCCCTGTTGTTGTCAACCCTGATCCCAATCTACGCCGCCAAGCAAAACGGCAGGGCTGGCCTATTGAAGACTGGGGCAAGGCGGCATAAAACGGCTTATCGCTACCAAGCATCATAAACACGCGGGCCTTCAGGCCTATTTCATGTTGAACAAGACTCTATAGCTGGCACAGCAGCAAGGGTTATGCGATACTAACTGCATGTTACAGCCAAAAATTGTTGTGATTCAGGGGGCCAACTTAGCCGCTTTGGGTACACGGCAGCCGCATTTGTATGGTAAGCAGACGCTGCAGCAGATTCATAGCGATCTACAGCAGCGCTTTGGGCAACAGTGCAACCTTGAATTTGTCTGCAGCAATCACGAAGGGGTGTTGCTTGACGCGATTCACAAATATGGCAGCAGTGCACAGGGGTTTGTGATCAACGCTGGAGCCTACACGCACACATCGTATGCGCTGGCCGATGCGTTGGCTGCTGTGCAGCTGCCTTGCATTGAGGTGCATCTTACCAATGTGGCGCGCCGCGAGCCGTTTCGGCAGCACTCCTGTATTGCTCCGGTTTGTCTGGGCAGCATTTGTGGTCTAGGGGCTATGGGGTATACATGGGCTGTTGAGGCGATGTTGCAGCATCTGCAATGCTGCAGCACAGCGCAATCATCTAATCGGGAGTCGAATCGTGCCGGATCTGCTATTTGAAATTGGTGTAGAGGATCTACCTGCACGCTTTGTGGGCGTTGCACAGCAATTTTTGCAACAGCAAATTCCTAAGCAGCTATCGCAGCTGCGGCTGCAACATGGTGCGGCACAGGTACAGGCCACGCCCAGGCGGTTGGTGAGTATCGTGCGCGATGTGGCCGCTGTGCAGTCGGATCAGCAAGAGATGCTCTTAGGCCCTGCACAGGCCATCGCCTGGGAGGCTGGTGATACGGCAGATACACGCAAGCTAAGCAAAGCAGGGTTGGGATTTTTGCGCAATGCAGCTGCACAGCAAAGCGATCTGATCACCCAGCAAACTGCTAAGGGGCCGGTGATTGCTGTGCGTAAGCTGCACAAAGGCCAAGCAGCCTGTGCGGTGTTGCCGGCTGCGCTGCAGCAGCTGATGACACAGATTCCTTTTGCCAAAACCATGCGTTGGGAGTCGAGCCAAGCGCGCTTTGGCCGACCGGTGCGATGGATTGTCTGCATGCTCGACAAGCAGGTGTTACCGCTGCAGTTTGCCGATGTGCATAGCGGCAACTGCACTTACGCGCACCGCTTTTTGTCACCGCAGCCGCTGCAGATCAGCAGTGTGCAGCAGTACCAAGAGGCCCTTAAGCAGGGGCATGTAATGCTCGATACGCAACAGCGTAAGCGCACCATTGTGCAGCAGTGCCAACAGTTGGCGCAGCAGGTTAACGGTCGGCTGCATGAAGATGAAGAGTTGCTAGATACAGTAAGCCAGCTGCTAGAGTGGCCGTGGGTGGTGTTGGGCCAGTTTGACCCCGATTTTTTGCAGATACCGCACGCTATTTTGCTGTGTGAGATGCAGCAGCACCAAAAATGTTTTGCTGTTGTCGACTCTCAAGGAGAGCTACTGCCCTACTTTTTGGTGGTGTGCGGCACCCAACCAACCGATGTGCAGCAGGCTGCAAACGGCAACGAAAAGGTGATTGCGGCACGATTTGCCGATGGGGCGTTTTACTACAAAAAAGATTGTCGCAGCAGCCTGCAGCAGCACAGCCAGCAGCTGCGCAAACAGGTGTTTGCTCGCAATTTGGGCAGCATGCAAGACAAGCTGCAGCGCATGGTTGCGCTGAGCCACTGGCTGTGCCAACAGCTGCAGCTGAGTGCCGATCAATGCAAGCAGGTGCAGCGTGTGGCGCAGCTATGCAAGGCCGACTTGGCCACAGGTGTGGTGGCGGAATTTCCGAAACTGCAAGGGGTTATGGGCAGTGTATATGCGCAGCGCGACGGCGAAGATGCACAAGTGGTGCAAGGCATTGCCCAGCACGACTGGCCTCGCTTTGCCGGCGATGTGCTGCCGCATAGCGAGGTAGCTGCTGTTGTTGGCATGGCCGATCGGCTCGATACCCTGGTAGGTATTTTGAGCAAGACCAAAACTGTTTCGGGCAGCAACGACCCCTTTGGCCTGCGCCGCTGCGCCATTGCACTGGCACGTGTGGTGCTGGCGCGCGGCTACCGGCTCAACCTGCAAGCAGCGTTGCAGCAAGCGTTGCAGCACTACGGTACCCTCTTGCAAACCGACCCACAGCCGCTGCTAAAACGTGCGCAGCAATTTATTGAAGATCGTATGGCGGCTGCGTGCAACACCCATGAGCAGACCATTCAACCTGCCCTACTGCAAGCAGTATTTGCTGCATCGGAATCGGGCAACGATCTGCTCGACGCTTGGGCCCGCGCACATATTTTGCAGCAGTGGCGCAACCATGACAAAACCGCATTTGACCAGGTAGCAGCCACCTTTAAGCGTGTAAGCAACCTGCTCTCTTCGCCCCAAGGCCGTGCTGCTGCGCAAGTGGTATCATCTAACAATCAGGCAAATCAATCCAGCCAGCTATGCACAACAGCTGCTGCAACTGCCAAAGATGCTGAAGATACCGAAAATCCTGAAAAAAAGCTGCTGCTACAGCTGCAGCAGCTGCAACAATGGTTGGCACAGCAGGAATCTCATCGTCTCAATAAAGATGAATTAGTCACACACTACGAGCAGCTGCTGCAGCGGGTGGTGCAGATTAAGCCAACCGTCGACCAGTTTTTTGATGCTGTCATGGTGCTGCACAAAGATCCACAAGTGCGGCAAGTGCGTGTGGCTTTGCTGATCCAGCTGCAACAACCGCTGTCGCAGCTGGCCGACTTTCACCGTTTGGCTAGCTTGACTTAGCGGCTTTGCGCTTTACCAAACTTTTTCTCGTAGCCTTTTTGATAGCATCCACATTCGATCGGTTGATCTGAAAGTAAAACCGCTCTGCTGATGTTTTGAAAACATAGTTGTATGTGCTATCTTTGTCGCTCTTGCTGCTAGAGATCGAAAAGCGATAATCTTGCGGCTTGTCGTTGAAAATAATGGTAAACTGCAGCACCGGTTTTTGCTGCTGGTACTCTTTTTTGTTTTGATCGCCCAATACATCGCTAAAGCGCAGGTTGGCAATAGCCGATACCACCCGATCCACCGCATCGGTGACCATCTCTTCACTCTCTTTGAGATCAGACAGCTGCCACACATCGTCGTCGTTTTTAACAAGCTTTAGCTTGCCAAGCCTGATTTCGGAGATCTCCTCTTTGGGCCTCTTGAGCAAATCACCGTCGCGCCAGCTTGTCTCATAGGTACTCACACGGTAGGTCTCAAACGGCAGCACATAGGTGTCGTTGCTGTCATCAACCCGCATATGCACCTTTTTAAAGCTGGGTGAGCTACCGATGTAGATGGTGTGCACAACCTTGCCATCTTGCAGCAGCACAATCTGCTTTTCAAAATCCTCCTGCGCTGTTTTTAGCTGCTTGGCAGCAACGGCCGTTGTGCCCACCGGCCAGCCTTTTTTGAGCTGCGATAGATTTTGCAGCAGCTGTTTGACCCTCTCTTGCTGCGCCGGAAAGTCATAAAAGTCGGGCAGCACCCAACTATCCTCTTTTTTGGTGATTTTGATACTCTTTTGCGCTGCGTTGATAACAATTTCTGAGATACTATCTGCAAAATTTTGCGCATCTTGCCCAGCAGATAGCAGCGGATCGTCGCCTGCATAGTGTTCTAGATCTTTTTTGCCTGCAAAGCCAAGCAGCACAAAAACAGTTTGAATCGCCGCAATACCTATGAGAATTTTGTGTTTTTGTTGCATCGTGTTTTCTCCTTACTTGTCGCTATTTTTCCTTTTTCTCTTTATTTCCCCTGTTATGCTGCTGTTTTTGCCGCTTGCAGCATATGCGCAAGTCGCCGTCGGTTTGTTTTGCGCATGCGCGAGATCACCAGGTAGACCACACACAAAGCCAATAAAGCGATGCCGTAGTTGGCATACTCCCACAACTTTTTGGTCTGCTTGCTCATGGGGTAGAGTGTTCGAGAAAACTGCCCCCGGCCTCGCAGCGACGAGAGCGCGTAATCTTCTACAGACCAATCGATTGCATTTTCAATGAGCTGCAGTGAGTTTAAAAACTGTCGCGTGCCGCCCATTTGCGATAGCTGCAGCGTCGAATCTTCCAAAAAGGCGTTGGAGGCAAATAGAATCACGCGGGCAGACTCTGGCGATTTTTCAATCACAGCATCGATAGCAGGCTCTAACTCGCTCTCTTTCTTACCCGTTTGTTGCTGCTGCTTGTTACTGCTGTCGTCTTGCTTGAGCAGCGGCGATTTTTTGCCCTTAAAGTAGGAGTCAAAACGCCCCTGCAGCAGGCTGGCCAGCACATAGCTTTGCGGATTGTCTGCCGGCTTAAAACCCAGCTTGGGGTAGGTTTTGAAATCGGGGGTAAGGGTTGTGTTGGTTGTGGTCCACGATTGTGGGCTGCTGGAGATCAGCGGTGTAATCGTCAAATTGCTGCTGCTTTGATCGATGCTAATGGGTGAAGCCCAGCTCATGGTAAGTTGCGACAGCCCCGCTGTTATGCCTTGATCTTTATGAAAGCCGCTGGCTCGAATATCGGGAAAAAAGGCGTAGGGCACCATTTTCATCTCTTGAATCGGAAACCCGCCGATGTTGCGGCGCACCATTACCGGAAATTGGTCGTTTTGCTCATCGAGCAGCAGGCTCTTTTCGATCGTAACACCCGCCTGCTTCAGCCACTTGTCGAGGCCTGAGGTGACCAAATTGGCGCGCATGCCAAACTGCGACTGCTCAATTTGGTAGGCAGAGCTTACCAGCAGCGCTGTGCCCCCTTTCATCACAAACTGATCAAAAGCAAACAGCTGTTTTTTGTTGAGATCTTTGGGTGTGACCAGCAGCAAAACATCAACCTCGTGCGGTACAACGCCCGACTCCAAATCGATATCTTGCACCGTGTAGTTTTCTGCCAATTTTTTCTGCAGCACCCGAAACGATGGCCCCGTGCGCCGCTGCTGCATACCAAACCGACTAGGCGGCTGCGATGGCACCATCAGACCAACCGTTTTTAAAAAGCCCGGCGCCAACCTTTTAAAGGCAGCATCCATATTTTGTTGCAAATCGGCTGTGCCCAGCGACTCGGGCATTTGAATCGGCACCAGCTTATTGCCCTGCTGCAGCGTCATGTAAAAGTAGAAGGTTTTGGGGTTGAATAAACCAGCCGCCATAGGGCGAAAACCATAATCGGCAGCGATTTTTTTAGCCAACTCTTGATTGCTGCTGGGGTCTAAAATCTGATACTCAAACTTATCTTGAAACCGCTCTTTGTATTTTTTGAGTGTGTCTATCAGCTCCTTTTTAAAGCCGAGCAACGATGGCGGCAGGTTGCTATCAGAGATATACCCCACAAACTCAAACGGTGTTGTGAGCGTTGCAAACAGATGATCGAGGCTCTGAAAACCATACAGCACCTTTTTGATAGAGCGCGACACGTCATACTCTAAATTTCGCAAACGCACTTCGGGAGCCCCCATTTGGTTTTGCTTTACCTCAATGAGATCGCCAAACTCCAATACCTCGTACTGATCGCCATACTGCAGCAGCACATGAAAATAGGAGTTAACCAGCTCAGCTTGATGGCGATCAGAAAAGTGAAACGGCACCGGCCGAATGCCATATTTGCGGTTGGCCTCCTCTTCGAGCGTTTCGTTGCCACGCGGATCAATAAACTCAACACGCACATTGCTGCCGCCAACTAAGCCATACTCCGTCAGCATATCGCGAATGGTTGGTACCAGCGGCGACAGCAGCGGATGCGTTTTGGCGCTAAAATAGCCACGAATTAGCAGCGGCTCTTGCAGCTGCCGCAGCAGCTTTTGCGACACCGCCGAAATGGAGTAGATGTTGCCCTGTGTTACATCGACACGCAGGTAGGCCTGCCCCTGTAGCCACACATTGGCCAGCAGCAGGTTTACAATCAGCAGCCCAGCCGTCAACCGCTGGTTGGTGTGAGACACCTTGCGCGTTCCCCCCACCGCCCACCTCATTTTTTCGAGCGCATAGGTGTTGAGCACCAAAAACACCCCCATCACACTCACATAGTAATAAATGTCGCGCAAATCAATCACCCCGCGCGCCACCGACTCAAAGCGCGAGCCGCTACCCAGCAACTTTAAACTCTCAGCAATCGAGTTGTTAAACAGCCCCGTAAACACCGGCGCTCCCAACACATAAAACAGCAGCCCCAGCAGTGTAGTCACAATCAGACTAATCACCTGATTTTCGGTGCAAGCACTCACAAACAGCCCAATGGCCACATAGCCCCCCGCCATAAGAATGCAAGCAAAATACCCCCCCACAATAGGCCCCCAGTCAACATCGCCCATGTAGGCCACCGTACACGGAACCCCCAACGTCAACAGCAGCGCCAAACTCACCAGCGCCAGATTGGCCAAAAACTTACCCAACACCAGCTCATGCGTTTGCACCGGCGCAGTCATCAAAAACTCAATGGTCCCCATGCGCCGCTCTTCACTCCAAGATTTCATGGTGAGCGCCGCCACCAAAAAAACCAGCAGCAGCGGCATATGATCAAACAGCGGCCGCATATCGGCAATGTTGCGCGCAAAAAACGACTCCACCCAAAAAAAGCCAAACAGCGACACAAACAAAAATGTGCCCAGAAAAATATAGGCCAACGGCGATGAAAAATAGGACCAAAACTCCTTTTTGGCCACCCTACCCACAACCAACATCTTAAACATGCGCCCCCCCCTCATTAATCTGTCGAAATACCTGCTCCAAAGTCACCTTCTGCGGCGCCAGCTCATACAGCGTCCACCCCTGTTGCGCCGCCATTCTACTTATCGCAGCACACCCTTTGTCCTCCCGCCCCCCAACACTGACCCGATACCGCACCCACGCCGACGTTTGCCCCAACACAGCCACATCTGTCACCTCAGGCAAACCACTAAGCTGCTTTTTAACCTGCTGCTGCGCCCCACCCAAACTCACACAAACAGCACCCGAACTCTGCAGCTCAGCCAACTGCGCATCCCTAGCAATCTTGCCCCCATGAATCACAATCACCCGATCACAAACCGCCTCAATCTCCTGCAAAATATGGGTAGAAATAATAATCGTCGCACGCTGACTCAAATCCTGAATCAACTGCCGCATCTGAATAATCTGCGTCGGATCCAACCCATTGGTCGGCTCATCCAAAATAAAAATCTCCGGCCGATGCAAAATCGCCTGCGCCACCCCCACACGCTGCTTATACCCCTTAGAGAGCGTCTCAATCAGCTGCGAACTCACCTCCTCCAGCCGCGTTTGCGCAAGGGCCTCCCGAATTAAAGAGGATTTATCTCCCTGCGCCACTCCCCACAAATCGGCCACATAATCGAGATACTCCAACACCGTCATCTCTGGATACAACGGCGAATTTTCTGGCAGATATCCCATTTGCTTTTGAATAGACAGCCGCTGGGTCTCCATGGGCTTGCCGTTAATCCTCACTACTCCTGCACTTGGCTCAAGAAATCCTGTCACCATTTTAAGTGTAGTGGTTTTACCGGCACCGTTATGTCCTAAGATTCCAACGATCTCTTGTTTTTGGATAGCAAATGAGATCTGATCGACCGCTGTGATGTCTCCGTACTGTTTTGTTAGCTTTTCAACTTCAATCATTCAAGTCTCCGTGGTTTCCTTATTGCGTTAGGGATCC
>JBCCEX010000031.1:0-11103 GCA_039030035.1 Myxococcota bacterium | reverse complement strand
TGCAAGGTTGAGAATCGGAATTTATGCACCCGTTGGCTGGGACATCAAAAATGCGTTGGGGCAAATAAAATGCCCGCTGCGTGGAATCAGCTGTGGGACTTTAAAGAAGAGCTGCAAGGAATAACTTGCAAAATTTTCATCATATGCTACAATAACACTATGGACTTAAAAAAGGAGAGAGAATGATCAACAAAAAAACAACATTTACAGCACTATTATGCATGCTCTTTATTACAATCAGCTGCTCAGATAAATCAGACAAAAACAACACAGCGCCATTCGGCGGCACAAACCCTTATGGCGATGGCTTTTCAGGTTTTGATCCATACGGCGACGGGGGCAGGCGCAACTTTCAAAAATCTAGCATCGGTGATGAAACCAAAACAGCAAGTTCTGTATGCTCGGAAAAGACTATTACACAAGAGCAGTGTGACGCTGTTGCAGATGAAATCAAAGAAAAAGCTGATGGAGGTAAAAAAAATAGCGACCTACTTACATGTGTTAAAAAAGCACGCACATTTTGCTCATTAAACCTACTTGATGCAGCAAAAAATATCAAAAATAAAAGTGCTAGAAAAATTATTTTTGAAAACGTTAATTACCATGACTTTCAAAACAGTAAAAGCACGGAATATATCCAGCAAGAAGATGATGCTGATTTAGCTAAGATATTACTAGAAAAACTGCCTTTTAAAAGTGGGTCTAACAAGCACTTGATAAAGCTTTTTATAGATTCAAAAGGAGATGACAAAAAACAGATTGCGCTTAGAGAAACTATTGCTAAGAAACATCGCAATAGCTTTCTTAATAAAAAAGACATCGAAGAGTTATTTAAAGTTGCCGGAAAAGATAAAAAAACAGACGAAAATATTCTTTATATTATATCTAATGTAGGAGCAGATAAATCATATTTATGGTCAAAATTTATCATAGAGGTTCCTCGCGGCAGTGATTCGCAAAAGCGTGCATTCGATGAATTGATAAATTATGAAAGTATAGCAACCCTAACCAAGCTCGATACGATTCATGAACTATATGATGAAGCCTTTAAGCTAATTGAAAGTAAACCCTACTCAAAATACAGCAGTGATGACAAAAAATTTATCACCAATTTTTTGACTGTCTTTTACAATATGAATAAATACTCTAAAGGCAACAAAAACCCCATTTATTCTATAGCAAAAACTAGTTGCAACGCGTCCGTCACCTGTAAGCGAGACGTATACGATAGCCTGAAAACCGATGTGAGAAGCAACCAATCGGCAAAAACAGATAAAGTTTTTGATGCAATTGACTACAGAATTTCTGGGCTAGCTGCACCGTAGTTGTTGCAACAGGCCTTTGCAGACAAAAAACCCCAACCGCTGGTGTGTTAGAGTAGTGGCATGAATGCACTACGTACTATCAGCGGTACGGTGGTTTGCTGTAGGCAAGAGACCGCCGATACCTGGACACTGGATATAGATGTTGCTGCGGCCGATCGGCAGTATCAGGCGGGGCAGTTTATTAGCATTGATCCGCATCAGTTTTCTGTGCTGTCTAGCTGGATTGCCTACCTGGAGCACTGCAAGGGCAAAAAAGAGCAGGTGCGGGCCTACTCTATGGCGTCTGCGCCGCATGAGCGTTATGTGTCAATTACGATTAAGCCTGAAATTTACCAGCCGCAGCAGACTGCTTATCCTCCTTTGATGTCGAGTCTGCTGGCTTCGGATTGGCTGCAGGGGCGCAAAATAGCGTTTCGTGACTATACGGGGGGGTATACCTGGCGCTACCTAGATGAGCAGCGCTACAGCCACGTGCATACTGTTGTGCATCTGACGGCTGGGTCGGGCATTGTGCCCAATTTTGCGTTGTTGAAAGATGCGCTGCACCGCAATCGGCATCCCCATATTCGCCATGTTCTGATTGATGTGAACAAGACACAGCAGGAGATTATCTTTCGGCAGCAGCTAAATGAGCTGGCGCAGCAGTACCCTAAGCGCCTGCAGCTGCTGTATGTGTTGACGCGACAGCAGCTGCCGCAGCAACAAGGTGAGACGGGGGCGCCGCAGTACTGCACAGCTCGACCAACGCTGCAGCTGCTACAGCGCTACATAACCGATCCCTCCAATACCCTGGTGTATGCCTGTGGGCCGGCGCTAACCAGGTGGCAAAAGCAGCGGGCACAGCAAGAGGGCAAAACATTGCAGCCGCGTTTTATTGAGGCGGTGACGCAGCTGGTGCAGCAGCTGGGTATTGCAAGGCACTGCTATAAAACAGAAAAATATGGATAGTGTGGAGCTGCTAGGCAATCGATTTAGCCCCTCATGGAGTGAAGAGAGAGACTTGGTGCAGCAAAAACCTGTTTTGAGCAATCGCTTTGTCTGTTTGCTGCTATGCACAGCAGCTCTGCTAGTCAGCTGCAGCAGCAATAATCCGCTGGCGGCTGCGCAACATAACATTGCCGCGCAAAATGTTGCCGGTATTGCAAACAGCCCACTTGAGTGCAAAACTGCGGCAAACAGTGCGCTGCTGCTGCAGGTGTCTGCCGCTATGGATCGGGTCAAGGTGGGTGAGCTCATCAATAGCAATGTGCTGGTACTGCTGCAGCGATTTATTGCAAACAACAACATCATATTTGCTCCATCGCAATACCCCGATCTTGAAGCGGCCTATAGCGATGCCAAAAACCAGACGCTGTGGCAGCTGTTGCAGCAAAATAACATCAGCAGTAAAGATAATCTCGCTATGCTCGATAAAAACACGCAGGACATACGCTACAGTGCGGCACGCAACATCGATATACAGGGCGGCAATATGACAGCCATCACCCGTAATTGGGTGGCATACATGCAGTCGGCCAAAGATATCAATAAGCTGCTGGCCAACCACAAGGTGGCAACTTTTTTGGCGCTGTTTGTATTTGACACAGGTATTATCAACATCATTGCCACAAACAATCAACTAGAGACATTGGCACAGCTGCGCCGAGAATTTTTTGATGGCCCTTTGGGTAACAAGCAGAAAAAGGCAGCGCTGCAGGCCGATTTGTTGACAAAACGGGGGGCTGATGTACTGCTGGTGAACCAGACCTTTCCTGAGTTTACCCAGCAGCTGCAACAGCGGCAATTTGTGGTGTTTGCATCCAAAAAAAGCAGCGAATCGCTCATTGCACTGCACTGTGGCAAATGGAATGCCAGCACAGCACAAGAGATCACTCTCAAACTAAAAAAACCCGACCCAGATGGCGGCAAAAGCGCCGAGGAGATGCAGGCGAAAAACATCGGCATCAAGGTGCAAGACAGCAGCAACCGCATCTACCACTTTTTTAGCCTGCACTCCAACCCCAGCGGCGAATGGAGTTTGCCGATACTGCGCGCCGTTGTACAAGCTGTTGCCGACAAAGACTATGTGGTGCTGTTTCATAGTGCCAACACCCATGTAAAGGGTGCAGCAAAAGGTAAAGCAGACGCAACGCAGTACATGAAACAGGCTTTTCAGCTTGGCTTTCAGCCGGCCTATGGCGCCGATCCAACATCGCCTATTACCTATGCCAAAGAGAGAACACGACTGCAGGCACAAACCAACGAAGCAGACCTTGCTATTAGCGGCAGAGGCGATTTTGTGTTGGTGCGTGGCCCACAAATTCTTGAACGGCAGATTGACAATAATCTACTCAACAACAACAACGCTGCCGATCACAAGCCGCTATATGTGACGCTTGAGTAGATTGTAGCTCACCTACCGCAGCCAGCCTGTTTGCAGCTTGTTACAAAAATAGAGCAAGTAGAATCGGTTACAGCTGTGCCGGCAGCTCTATGAGAAATGTTGTACCGGTATCGTTGGAGGAGTGCAGATCGATGCGACCACGGTGGTGGCGAATAATGCGCTGACACACCGACAACCCTAAGCCTGTGCCGGTCTCTTTGGTGGTAAAAAAGGGGATAAAAATTTTCTCGCGCACATGCTGCGGCACCCCTTTGCCGCTATCTTGCACAAACAGCTGCACCTTGTTGCTGTCCGACTCGTTGCCTTGGGCATCTGCGGCAAGCAGCTGGGTACGAACCCGCAGCAGGCCTTTGGTGCCAACTGCATGTTTGGCATTGATCAGCAGGTTGAGCAGCACCTGCCGCAGCTGCTGTGCATCGCCTTGTACTGTGGGTAGATTCTCTTGCAGCGACACCTGCAGCTCAATGGTATCGGGCAGATCGTGCTGAAACAGCTGCAGCGTTTTGCGCACCACATCGTTGAGATCCACTGGGGTAAGCAGAGCTTGAAAGGGTCGGGCGTACTCCAAAAACTCCTTAACCACATTGTTGAGGCGGTTGACCTCATCGACAATAATATGCAGCAGCTCAGCCTCCTCTTGCGGTAGATTGGTTGGATCCAGCGTCTGCGCAGCTCCTTTAATTGCCGCCAGCGGATTGCGCACCTCGTGGGCCAAGCCGGTGCTCATTTCACCCAAAGCGGCTAGCCGATCGCGCTCTTTGAGCACAGCCACCACCTGGCTGTTTTGCACGGTAACCGCCAGCTGTTCGCCCAGCTTAACCAGTGCAGCCACCTCATCTTTGCTATAGGGCTCCTTGACGCGATCATCTTGCAGGCTCAAAAAACCAACCACCGAGTCTGGCCCCTGCAGCGGAATAACAATGTCGGCACGCACCTTCACAAGCCCCTCAAGCAGCGCCTCATGCTCAACAAGCTGCCACTGGTTTTGCAGCGATGGGGCGGCTGTGCCCTGCCGCCTATTTTGCAGCAGCTGCCGCTGTACATTGTCGCGAAATAGCGGCGAACCATCTTCTAGCACATGACGAAACAGCACTGGGTACTGCTTAGAGCCAATCACAAGCGCCGGTTGCGGCCCACGGTGTGCCTGCAGCACAAACTCCCAACGTGCCGGATCAAGCAGGTAAACACTCACACAGGTGGCCCGCTTGCTCTCATAGAGGCGATCTAGCACACAAGATACCGCCGGTGCTAGCTCCACAAACCGCACCAGCTCTTGCCCGGTGGCGCGCAGCTGCCGAGCAAAGGTGACCTGTTTGCGAAAAAAGAGCCGCGCAGCCCACCGCTCAAGCGCGCTGCGCAGCGGATCAAACAAAATCAGCGTGAGACTGGTGGCCGCCAAGGTGTTAAACCAAAACAGCCCTGGTCGATCGCCAGCCCAGCGAATCAGAGCGCCATATATACCAGCCAGTGTCAATGCCAGCACTGCAAACACAGCCGCTCGCCCCAACACCTCGTGCAGATCGAGCAGCCGACTTACCAGCAGCGTTTGCAAAATAAAATAGAGATAGATCGACACTGCAAATCCGCCAATAGCTGGAATAGCCCAATAAAAAGCCGACAGAAGATCCAGCAAAAACATAGCCAACGTCGCAAGACCGGCATAAGTCAAATAGCGCAGCCGCATTCTATCGGCTCGGTTATCCATCTTGCCTGCCTGATACCACATATTGCCGGCATGCAGACTCAGCAATAGCGTAGCAAAGCCCATAAGAGCAGCCCGCACCCAAAATTTTGTCGCCACAGGGGTAAGCCCCATCACAACAATGACACAAGCACCTACACGAATCACCAGCCGTATGCGCGATAACGCCAGCCCCGCATCAGACAGCAGTGCATCGAAAAAAAAGCCGGCAGCAAGCACCACCATGCCCCCCGCCACCAAAGAGAGGTGATCGACCAGTGCGCTTTCGTAAAAAACACGCCCCAGTAAACCAACCATATAGTAGGCGCCTATGCTGAGCGAAAAGGCGCCAAAGCGCAAATGGATACTCTTACGTGCACGCAGCAGCAGCGCCACTGCCATGGCGGCAGAGCAGATCACAGCAATCAACGACGATTGAACAGCTAGTCCCCACATAACACTTCAAGCCTACCTGCTTCGTGCCATCTATTCACGCGCAACGGTTGCACGTAGCACCCTTAGGGCATCAAGATTTTGCACAACATATGACATCATGTCATAATATGGCAAAAACACACAATTTTGAGGGTTTTGCAACACAGAACAACATGCAAATAGAATAATACCATAAATTAAAAACTTGACAAACAGAAAAATAAGATTTATAGTCAATATTATGAACAAGAGAATAAAAAATACGATAAATAACATAAAAAATATTCTTTGGATCTGCACCATCTTAACTCTTGGGGGCACAGGATGTGGTTTACCCCCGTCACCTGTTGTTGCCAACAGCGGCCCCACAACCTCCCCAATACCCACCAACACACAAACAGATACAACCAATACTGTCCAGCAACCCATTGAAAAACAGTGGAGATTTCAACTAGCTGACAAATCCGACAACGACGACGATGATGGTAGCAGCAACAATTCAGAAAACTCAGAGTCCACCGGCCCCTTTATTCACCCAAAAAGCGAAGGACAAAGCCCCCCTAACGCAGCTGATGCGGTTGCCAAATATCTCAGCGACTATCAGCTACACCATGTACGAGGCGACGGTTCATGCGAGGTGCGGGCTCAAACATTACGGCTACTGGTTTACTTCGCCATAGAGAAACACAGACAGTTCAACGACTTTATCAAAACATTAGAAAAGTCTGCTGCTCAATACGCAAAGCAAGATGAGAGATTTGCCAAAAAATCCAATTGGAAAAACGCTGTCGCACGCATGAAAGAGTTCGATCACTTCTCCTTTAAAGGCACCATCGATATGTTTAACGATGAATCTTTTGAGGAGGTTGTTGTCGAACAGTTTATTCGCCATTTCTGGTCGGCAAGTATCCGTAATAGCATTGTCGTATCTTTTATCGAACAGATTAAATCGGTCCGAAAAATTGCCAACTTTCTGCAAGAGCCGTCTATTGTGCAGCAGCTGGATCAAATGCAGCAGTTTGTACAAGACAACATTGCTGAGTTTATTAACAACAGCAACAATTTGATCAATCTTAATAAAGAATTGACCAAACAGGAGCAAGCAATTAAAAAGGCCCACGACGCAAAAGATCATCTCACGGTAACCAATCTTGAAGAGGTTCTGAGCAGTCATAAAGAGGTCAGAAAGTTTAATATCAAGCAGCATAAGCCAACCAAAGAAATCGAAAAACCAAAAAACTGGGGCTTTAAGGCAATTGCCATGAACGCAATTTTCAATCACATTTTTGATCTGCCGCTACCGCAAGATTCCAAAGATGGCCTCGTGATCCCATTTTCACAACCAGGGAAAAAGCACATGGATGTTCTTATTCACAAGCACGCTTGGAGCCAATAGCACATACAAAACATCCCAAGAGACCATGATCGCACCCATGCGATCATTTGTGTAAGCTGCACAAGAAATGACAAAGGGATTTTTCTTCGACGAATTGCCATAAGAGTTTTAAAAATGCAAAATTTATCCTATAATTTTAATAGGAGGTTCTAACCATGAAAAAACTTACATACACCTTAGCAACTTTAGCACTACCCATTCTATTTGCCTGTGGCGACGATAACAGCTCCAACAGCAACACCCCCAGCCAAGCTGATTCCAGCAAGCAAACGACCACCCCTAGCACACCTAGCACGCAAGTAGCGCCCAAAAATGATAGCAACACAGCCGATTCAGCTCACTTCGACATCACCTTTACCGGCCTGTGGACCGCTAGCAGACAACCGGTGAATTATCCATCTGACGCTCACTTCTCTCCACTCATTGGCACCACACACAATAGCAAGCTCACGCTATGGGCAGTTGGCCAACTGGCTAGCCCCGGCATTCAGTCTATGGCCGAAACCGGCAGCACCACCCAGCTCGAAAGCGAAATCAGCATGCATAGGGCGCAAGGTGTTGCCGATGCACTGGTCAAAGGGCAGCGCATTGACGCTACCGAGAGCACAACTGTCTCTGTCACAGTATCGAAAGCCTTTCCGCTGCTAACCGTTACCTCTATGATCGCCCCCAGCCCCGACTGGTTTGTTGGGGTCTATGCACGGCCGCTCATGCAAAACGATGTCTGGATCGACGAAGCAACCATCCCGCTGCAAAAGATCTACGACGCCGGCACCGATGGCGGCACCGACTTCACCTCTGCCAATGCGCCACTCAACCCACATGTGCCGATCAAGCAGCTGCTGGATAAGCACTTTAACAACAACTCACAACCGATTGCCCAGCTGGTTATCAAGCGCAAGCAGTAGCAGAGCCACAGTTAATGAATCGCAGCAGCTACAGCAGCCCTAGCTGCAGCTGTGCTGCCTCTGACATGCGGCTTTTATCCCAGGGTGGGTCAAACACCAGCTCAATGCTCACCACCGCCACGCCAGGCAGGGCCGACAGCTCCTGCTCAATATCTTGCCGCAGCACCTCGCCCATGCCACAGCCCGGTGCTGTGAGGGTCATACGCACATGCACATGGTGGGTGCCGTCGGCCTGTTTTGTGAAATCGCAGCCGTAAATAAGCCCCAGCTCTACCACATTTACCGGAATTTCAGGGTCATAGCACTGCTGCAGCTGCTGCCAGACTTGATCTTGCAGCGATCCACCCTGCGCAGCCGCCTTAGCCTTAACCTGGGGCTTGGGAATCTGCTGCCCCAACGCATCGGCATCGCGCCCCTCTACACGAAACAGCTGGCCTTGCGCTGCCTGTACGGTAAATTTTCCGCCTAGCACCTGCGTGATATCAACCTGCTCACCCCTTTTGAGCAGCACCGGAAAGCCGTCGGGAATCAAAATAGCGGCAACATCGCGTATGAGAATCACGCTCTTGTTAGGCGTGTTGATGGGGTTGGGTGAAAACATCTTCAGCAAATATGGCTTAATTTTTTGCCGACCGCAAGGCACAGCGCAAAGCATGCCAGGCCAATGTGGCGCACTTTACCCGCATGGGAAATCTGCCGACGCCAGCAAAAACTGCCAGTTTACCCAGCGCCATCTGTGGCACAGCCTGCTGCTGCTTGACCAAAGCCTGAAAAGCGTCGAACAGCTGCTGCACCTGCTGTGCTGTTTTGCCCTGCACCGCCTCGGTCATCATAGAGGCAGAGGCCTTGGCAATGGCGCAGCCGGCACCGCAAAAATGGACTTTAACAACTCGATTGTCTTGCACACACACCTGCACCTCAATGCGATCGCCACACAGAGGGTTGTCGCCCACACCCTGCGCGGTTGCCTGTGGCAAGGGGCCAAAGTTGCGCGGATGCGTATTGTGATCCAAAATCAACTCCTGATAAAGCTGCTGCTCTAACATGCAAACACCTTGCGCACTGCGTGTAGCCCCTCAACCAAAGCGGCGACATCGTCGTATGTATTGTAGCAGCCCACAGAGGCGCGTGTCACGGCGGGCAGCCCCAAGCGCTGCATGAGCGGCTGCGCGCACAAATGGCCGGCACGCACCGCCACCCCCCGTTGATCGAGCAGGCAGGCAACATCGTGCGGATGCACACCCTGCATGGCAAACGACACCACCCCCATGGCATGCTCGCCGCTGCCTAGCAGCTGCACATTGGGAACCTCTGCCAGCGCCTGGCGCAGCTGCTGCAACAGCTGCTGATCGTGCTGCGCAATCGCCTGTCGATCGAGAGCATCGACATAATCAATCGCCGCAGACAGCGCCACCGCATCGGCAACATTGGGCGTGCCCGCCTCAAAACACAGCGGCGACGGCAACCACTGCGACTGCTGCTGCCCAACCGTATGCACCATGCCCCCACCCAGCTGATAGGCCGACAGTGTCTGCAGCAGCTGCTGACGAGCATACAGCACCCCAATGCCCATGGGACCATACATTTTATGCCCCGAAAACAGGTAGGCATCACACCCCAACTGCTGCACATCCACCGGCAAACGACTGGCCGCCTGCGCCCCATCTACTACCATTATCGCACCCTGCTCATGCGCCCAAACGCCAATTTGCTGCACAGGATTAACCGTACCCAGCACATGCGACACATGCACCAAACTCACCACCCGCGTACGCGGCCCAATCAGCCCACGTAGCGCCTGCAGATCCAGCACACCCGCATCACACATCGGCGCCACACGCAAGCGAGCCCCCCGCTGCGCACACACACGCTGCCACGGCAAAAAGCCCGAGTGGTGCTCCATCACCGACACCACCACCTCATCACCCGCCTGCAGCCGCGGCGCCAACCCATGCGCCAGCAGATTCATCCCCTCTGTGGCCCCCCGCACAAACACAATCTCATCAGCGCACGCCGCCCCCACAAACGCCGCACAACGCCCCCGCGCCTGCTCATACAGCTGCGTCGCCTCCGCACTCAAAGCGTGGGTAGCCCGATGCACACTGCCACATTGCTGCTCATAAAAACGGCACAACGCCGCAACCACACAACGCGGCTTTTGCGTGGTAGCCGCACTATCTAAATAAACCAACGGCTTGCCATGCACCAACCGTTGCAAAATCGGAAAATCATCGCGGCACGACAACATGCCATCAGTGTAGCAAATCATGCTAAAAAGATACCGATACGCAGCCATTCCTTTTTTTGCTTGCTGTCGGAACCTCAATTCCCGAAAAATGTAACTAGGTTGGAAGTTCCACACCGAACACTTTCATCATGTGTCGCTGTAATGGAGTCGTTTCAGTAAATGTCTGTCCATAATGATTTGAGTACTTAATCTTGGTGACGGCTTCCATTTCCTCCAGTACTTCCCCTGCCGTCAAGTATTTCAGTTTGCTGTCAGCTTGGATGATATTGCGTATCGAGCTGATATATAGCAGTGCAAGAAACTGCAAAAATAACCGACAGTCCATGGCCGTTGACGTATGAACCCGTAATCGCTTCATATCAAGATGGTTTTTGAGATCATCAAAGCTGTTCTCCACGACATCTTTCGTGCGATAGACATTTAAGGCTTCTTTAGCCGTCTTGATTTGATTAGATAAGATACAGAAAAAACCACTGTAGCGTTTGCGATGTTTCTGAATGGCCTGATTGTTGAAGGTCACCTTCAGCCCCCGTTTGGGTGTTTTCTTTATAAAGAAATAGCGCTGGTAGTACTCTTCATGTTCTTCACGAGGCTTGCCAGCCAACAGCTCGTCTCTGTATTTTATCAATAAGCGTGTAAAGCGATCAAACTCTTGTGCTGCCCGTTTTGCATTATAGTAAATATGAAGATACGCTCGATGGCGACACTCACCCCATTTATGCAGTTG